>JAZOSM010000095.1:0-7253 GCA_045657125.1 Eubacteriales bacterium | reverse complement strand
GCCACGGTTTGTGCCAATGCCCGTATCGGTGATGATCCCGAATTTTACGATGCATCCAAGTGGGACATTGCAGTGGTAGGCAAAGATAAGGAAGTAGAGAAAAACACCATTCTCCTTCCCAAACAGGTTTACTAAGGAGGGACTCGTCATGAAAAAAGCAATGGGTATTATTTTTTCCAATATTTACGACAGCACCCTGGGTCAACTGACCGGTGAACGCACCGTCGCTTCCTTGCCGTTCGGAGGAAGATACCGTCAGGTGGATTTTGTTCTTTCCAACTTTTCCAACTCCGGTATTTTCAAGATTGGTATTATTACCAAGTACAACTACCGTTCCCTGATGGACCATCTGGGCTCCTGCTCCGATTGGGATCTGAACCGTAAAAACGAAGGCGTGGTATTTCTGCCGCCTTTTGCCAACGGAAACACGGGAATTTATAAGGGCAAAATCGAGGCGCTTTATTCCGCGAAGCCCTTTATTGATAACCCCGACTACGAATACGTGGTGGTATGCGATACTACCGTGCTTTGCAATCTGAATTTCCGCCAAGCCATCGTCAAGCACATTGAAAGCGGCAGTGACGTAACCTGTCTTGCTACCAAGTGCAAGAAGGGCGACGAGAAAAAACACGCCATGGTAATCAAAACCGCACGGGGATCCCGCGCTGCGGAAATTCGCATTAACACCCGGGCGGAGTCCGGCGAATATGTTGGTATGGGAATGTTCGTTTTCACTCGCGAGAAATTGGTTGCCGCTTTGGAGGAGCATTATTCCAAGGGGCAGGTGCATCTGGAGAGGGATTATTTGCAAAAAAGCCTGACTGAAGGCACGCTGAAGGTATCCGTTTATCCCGTGGACGGCGTGGTTCTGCGCAACGAGAACGTGCCCAGCTTCTACGCCAACAATATGAAACTGCTTGACAAAAAGGTGCGTGACGGCCTGTTCGGCGGGGAAGACCACATTTACACCAAGACCCGTGACGAAGCGCCCACCTATTATTGCCCCGGATCCTCCGTAAAGAACTGCATTGTGGCAGACGGATGCGTTATGGAGGGCGAAACGGAAAACAGCATTTATTTCCGCGGCGTGAAATTGGGAAAGGGCTCGGAGGTAAAGGATTCGATCATTATGCAGGGAACCAAAATCGGCAAAAACGCCAAGCTTTCCTGCGTGATCCTGGATAAAAACGTCACGGTCCGCGACGGCACGGTGTTGGTAGGAACCCCCGATCATCCGCTGATCGTAGGCAAAGGAGAAACTGTATGAAAATCGTATTTGCAGCCAGCGAAGCCGCAGGGCTGCTGAAAACGGGAGGCCTGGGCGACGTAGCTCGGGCGCTCCCTCTTGCACTCAGCGAAATTCGGGGGCAAGAGGTCTCTTTGTTTTTGCCCTATTACGGGCAGATGAAGAACAACCCCGCCATCCGCACGGAAAAACTGATGGATTTCACCGTAAATCTTTCTTGGAGAAAGCAGTATTGCGGTTTGTACCGTGTGAAAAGCAGAAAGAAAAAACTGACCGTCTACCTGATCGACAATGAATACTACTTCTGCCGCGACCGCATTTACGGGGAAGTGGACGACGGAGAGAGATTCGCCTATTATTCCATGGCGATTCTGGAATCCTTGGTACAGCTTGGGCTCAAGCCCGACGTCATTCACGCAAACGACTGGCAGACCGCCTTTATTCCCGCTTTTCTCCACGCCTTTTATCACGATCGTCTGGGAGAGGCGAAAACCGTCTTTACCATTCACAACATCGAATATCAGGGCTGGGCGAACCCGTATTTTATCGGGGACGTGCTGGGACTTTCCTCGGAATATGAAAACACCTTTTCCTTTCACGGCAGCGTGAATTTTCTCAAGGGTGCGATTTTGACCTGCGATGGGCTGACTACCGTTTCCGAAAGCTACGCGCAGGAGCTTCGGTATCCCGATTTCGCGCACGGACTGCACGAGATTTTGTCGGAGCACGCCTTTAAGATGCGCGGCATCGTCAACGGAATCGATCCCAAGGATGCCTCTCCGGAGCTGGACCCCGCTTTGGCGGTAAATTATACGGCAGAGAACTTTCCCGAGGGAAAGGCCGCTTGTAAAAAAGCCTTGCAAAAAGAAGTGGGACTGCCCCAAAATGCAAACGTTCCCGTGGTGGGAATGGTTTCCCGTTTGGTTTCCCACAAGGGCCTGGAGCTTTTGTGCGACGCCCTTGAGGAGTGGATGAAGTGGGATGCACAGTTTGTTATTTTGGGAACGGGTGACCGCAAGTATGAGGAAGCGCTGGAATCCTTGGCGGCACGTTTCCCCGACCGCATTGCTTTTTTGCGGATGTTTTCTTCCGAAATTGCTTCCCGTATTTATGCAGGAAGTGATCTGTATCTGATGCCGTCCAAGAGCGAACCCTGCGGACTGTCACAGATGATTGCCATGCGTTACGGTACCGTTCCCTTGGTGCACGAAACGGGCGGACTGAAGGACACGGTTTTGCCTTTCAATCCCGAGACGCGCGAGGGACTTGGTTTTACGTTTTTTGATTTTAACCGAGACGCACTTTTTGACGCTTTCCGTCGTGCTTTGACCCTGTATGCGACGGATCGGGAAGCTTTTCGCCTGTTGCAACAGCGGGGTATGACCCGTGATTTGTCCTGGAACAGGGGAGCACAGTCTTATCTTGAATTGTACCGATCCTTGACGGGACAAAAGCAATAACCCATAGATGAAGGAGCCATTATGAATAAGAGCGAAATTTTACAAAAACTCAACGAAACCTCTACGCGCCTGTATGCCCAGAGCCTTTCGGAGATCACCGAGAAGCAGGCGTACAAGGTGGTTTGTACCCTTTTGCGGGATATGCTTTCCGCCAAGAGAAAAGAATATACCTCCTCTCAGCCCGATAACGGCAAAGAGGTTTACTATATGTCCATGGAATTTCTCGTAGGTACCAGCCTGCGCAACAACCTGTATAATCTCGGTGTTGAAAAGGAATTCCGCGCCGTTCTGAAGGAGAACGGCTTTGATGCCGACAGACTTTACGAATTGGATCCCGATGCGGGCTTGGGCAACGGCGGTCTCGGAAGACTCGCTTCCTGTTACCTGGATAGCTTGACGGGCTGTGAAAAGCCTGCCACGGGCTTTTCCATTCGTTATGAATTCGGTATTTTCCGTCAGAAGATCATTGACGGTTGGCAGACGGAATTTCCCGATAACTGGCTGGAGCGCGGCGAGGTATGGCTGCAGCCGAGAAACGATGAAAGCTACGAGATCCGTTTCGGAGGTAAGGTGACGGAGTGGTACGACGGAGATCAGTTCCGTACTGCCCAGACCGATTATCAGAGCGTAATCGCCGTTCCCTACGATATGTATATTTCCGGCTACGATTGCAAGGCGGTTAACAAATTGGTGCTTTGGAGTGCAAAGCTTCCCGGTTTTGATATGTCTGCCTTCTCTCGCGGTGAGTACGTTCGTTCCTTGGAGCAGAACACCATGGCGGAGGTTATTTCCAAGGTTTTGTATCCTGCAGATAACCACGTAGAGGGAAAAAGACTTCGTCTGAAGCAGCAGTATCTTTTGGTCAGCGCGTCTTTGCAGAGCATTTTGGCAAAGCACATTCGCAAGCATGGCGATCTTGCCACCTTGCCCGATCACGTTTCCATTCACATCAACGATACCCACCCCGCCCTTTGCGTACCGGAATTGATGCGTCTTTTGATGGACGAGCACGGCTTTGGCTGGGACGATGCGTGGAGCATTTGTCAGCGCACCCTGTCCTACACCAACCACACCGTTATGAGCGAGGCTTTGGAGCGTTGGAGCGAGTGGCTCTACGAGGAACAGCTTCCCCGTGTGTACGCCATCACCCGTGAAATTGACCGAAGACTCAAGGAGATTCTCTACGCCGCATATCCCGGTGATTTCGGCAAGGTGAATTATATGGCGGTCATCGGTGACGGCGAAGTGAGAATGGCAAATCTTTGTCTTGCCTGCTGTCATACGGTAAACGGCGTTTCCGCCCTTCACTCCGAAATTCTCAAGGATACCCTTTTCCACGATTATTACGTGCTCTCTCCCGAGCGCTTTACCAACGTAACCAACGGCATTGCTTACCGCCGTTGGCTGTGTCAGTCAAACCCTGCTTTGTCCTCCTTCCTTTGTGATACCATCGGTACCGATTTTCTTAAGGATGCTACCGCCCTGGAGAAACTTTTGGACTTCAAATCCGATGCCGCCGTCCTTGCCGAGCTGACCCGCATCAAGCGTGAGAACAAGTGCAGACTGGCACAGTTGATCGCAGAGAAAAACGGTGTTGCCGTTTCTCCCGATTCCCTTTTTGATATTCAGATCAAGCGTCTCCACGAGTATAAGCGTCAGCTTTTGAACGTGCTGCAGATTCTTGCCATGTACCGTTATATCAAGACGCATCCCACCGAGGATTTCGTGCCCCGCACCTTTGTTTTCGGCGCGAAGGCAAGTGCAGGCTACGATATGGCAAAGCAGATTATCAGCCTGATTTGTGCCGTATCGGAATTTTTGGCATCTGATCCCTCGGTAAACGATAAACTGAAGGTGGTATTCCTGGAGGATTACCGCGTTTCCATGGCAGAGGTGATTATCCCTGCCGCCGATATCAGCCAGCAGATCTCCATTGCAGGTAAGGAAGCCTCCGGCACGGGTAATATGAAGCTGATGATCAACGGCGCTATTACCATGGGTACGCTGGACGGCGCCAACGTGGAAATCTGTCAGCAGGTAGGAAAAGAAAATATGTTCCTGTTTGGTATGACCGTAGAGGAAGTAAACGCGCTTTGGGCAAAGGGATACCATCCCCAGGAGTTCGTTTCTGCCAATCCCGAGCTTTCCGAGGTGCTGGATATGCTGACCTCGGGCGTTTTGGGCAAGACCTTCCCCGATATTGCTGCATCCCTTTTGACCGACCGCTTCGGTGTGGCTGACCGCTATATGGCAATTGCCGACTTTGCAGATTACCGCAGAGCGCAAAACGACGCGGGCAAAGCATTCCTGGACCGCGCACACTGGGCGCAGATGAGTCTTGTCAACATTGCAAAGGCAGGAATCTTCTCTGCAGACAGAGCCGTTTTGGAATACACGGACCGCATCTGGAAAATGTAATATGCGTATTTTATTCGATCCCTTTTCCGCAGAATTTAAGACTCCCTTCGGCACGCTTGTGCCGGGGGAGCCTTGTTCCATTACCCTGCGGATTCCCCAAAGCTGTCAAACGAAAAAAGCGTCTCTGGTGCTTCTTGCCGAATGCGGCGAGGAATATGCTTCCTATCATATGAAGCTGCAGAAAAAGGCGGACGGGTACGAGCATTACCGCGCGGACTTTGCCTTGCCCTTTGAGGGGCTTTGGTTTTACCGTTTTTTGATCGAGACGGAAAATGAGAAATTTTCCCTGTATCGGCAGGGACTTTCCGACACCAATATGGAGGCAGGGGAATTGTGGCAGTTGTCCTGCGTTCCCAAGGATTTTATTCCTCCCGAGGATTTTCGCGGAAAGGTTATGTATCAGATTTTCCCCGACCGTTTTTACAAAGACGGCGCGTGTGATCTGACGGGAAAGCTTTTGCCCTACACCGTCCACGAAAATTTGCGTGACGTGCCTGAATTTCTTCCCGATGCTCTGGGGGAAGTGCGAAATTGTGATTTCTTCGGCGGAAATTTGCGCGGTATTGAGAAGAAACTGGATTATCTGGCAGATTTGGGAGTCGGGGTGATTTACCTTAATCCCATTTTCAAGGCTTGGTCCAACCACCGCTACGATACTGCCGATTATAAAGCCATTGACGAAATGCTTGGAACGGAAGAAGACCTTGTTTCTCTTTGCAAAGCTGTTCACGAAAAAGGAATGAAAATCATTTTGGACGGTGTTTTTTCCCACACGGGAAATAACAGCCGCTATTTTGATGCCAAGGGGGTATTCGGCAACGGTGCCGCTTCCAATCCCGATTCCCCTTATCGTTCTTGGTTTGAGTTTCAGTCTTATCCCGACACCTATACTTCCTGGTGGGGGATCACGACTTTGCCCTGTACCTGCGAATTGGACGAGGGCTTTTTGAACTATATCATCGACGACGAGGATTCCGTTATTGCCCGTTGGATGCGCGCAGGCATCGACGGATGGCGTTTGGACGTGGCGGATGAATTGCCCGATGCATTTATTGCCCGCTTGAGAAAAAGGCTGAAAGCCCTTCGCCCCGATGCTATTCTCATCGGCGAGGTTTGGGAGGATGCTTCCAACAAGTGCAGTTACGGCGTGCGGAGGCAGTATTTCACCGCAGGCGAACTGGATTCGGTGATGAATTACCCCTTTCGAACTGCCATTTTGGACTACGTTTTGCAAAGGATTTCTGCCGAGGATTTCCAAAGAAGCGTTATGGATCTAGCTGAGCATTATCCGTCGGGGGTGCTCCACAGCTTGATGAATATGCTGTCCACCCACGACACACCTCGTCTTTTATCCCTGCTTTCGCCTACGCCCGCCCCTGCGGAAAAGCGTGATCGCGCAGGGTACCGTATGTCGCCTGAGGATCGGAAGATTGCCTTGGCGCGGTTCCGCACCGCTACGTTTTTGCAATTTGTTTTACCGGGAATGCCCTGTGTGTTCTACGGTGACGAATTGGGAACCGAGGGCTTTGAGGATCCCTTTTGTCGATCTTATTTTGATTGGGATCGGGTGAAGGACAATGATCTTGTAGACTTTTTCCGACGTTTGATCGGATTGAAAAATCAAAATGCCGCCTTGCGCCTTGGAAATCTTTCCATCAAGCCGCAGGGAAGCGGACTTTTCCTTTCCCGCCAAAAGGATGAAAAGAAAGTGGTTGCCGCCGTGAACCTTGCGGGAGAAATGGAATTGCCTTTGCCTGAAAAGCTCTTGCTTTGTGAAGGGGCGGCAGCTTGTGAACAAAAGATCGTGCTTTCCCCCTACGGCTTTATTCTTTGGGAAGAATAAAAAAGACAACAAAAGTAAAAAAAGTCCTTGACAAATGGGGATGATTCTGCTATAATTTCAATCTGCAGATGGCCCATTGGTCAAGCGGCTAAGACGCCACCCTCTCAAGGTGGAATCATGGGTTCGATTCCCGTATGGGTCACCACGAAAAAAAGCACTTTTGTCTACTGACAAAGGTGCTTTTTTTCAATGAAATAAATCCCTTGCAGGATTTGTGAAATATGCTGTCGCATATGAAATAGCTAACGCTATGAAATACGCTGCGGCGTATAAGGGATTTATTTTA
>JAZOSM010000094.1:0-11842 GCA_045657125.1 Eubacteriales bacterium | reverse complement strand
CAAAAAATATTTTAATAGTGATATTGTGAGACAGGTCTCACAGTGTTATTTTGCCTATCGGCAAAGTGATATTAAAACCTTTCGGTTTTAGTGATATTTTATTCGCTCCTAAACTCGCAAAGCGAATAACACTCGGCTTTTAGCCGAATATAACTGCGAAGCAATACAACTCGCCGTAAGGCGAATAAAACCGGCGTTGTATCCTTACGGGTACAACGCCTAATCCGTGTCATTTTTTATGCAAAGTTTTCCATTTGCTCATCGATCCAATCGGCACGATTGTTGATGAAATCCTGCAGATAATAAATTTGAGAGTCATAGGTGGGATAGTACGAGGTGTCGTGACGCTCAAAGGCAACCTTTTTGCCGAGAATATCCCAACGCTGAAAATTCAGTTCTGCGGAGGCAGAATTCAGCTGATACTGTCTTTCGATTTCTTCCATGGCGGTATCAACCAAGACGTCTCTTACCTCTTGCCATCTTGCTTTAAAACGAGCTTGGAACTCCGGATCCTTTAACAGGTGCGTGGACCAGGTTTCGCCAACGTAATCGTCATCAGGCTCCGAGCTGACCCAAGTATCGTCACCGGGATTATCTTTGGAAAAGTTACCAAATGCCAAATCAAAATCCCAAACAGGTCCCATTACAAGCTTGCCACCGGGTTCTTTCGTGAAAAACGTACTTCGACGCCAAGTGCAATCGGTATTACAGCTTAACTCGATCATAATCAACCAATCTATGACGGAATCCACGTCAAGATACTCCTCGTACCCCTCGCCTTTTTTCACGGCTTCATCCGCTTTCAGCATAAAATTATGAATATAATCGAACTGCTCGGAGGTTAACATATTGTATTCCGGTGTCTTAATCAGAACGAATTTTACAAGACCTGCATGAAAATAGTTCATTCCTTTGACGTCCACACCGCTGACTACACCGCCTGCCTCAAGAAAGTAACCGCAGTCGGTTTGGGTCATATCGTAATCGATCTCTACCCTGCCCTCGCCTGACTCAAGATGTTCGCCCAAGGTATAAACACCAAGGTATTCACCGTTTAAAAAGACGTCAACGCAAACCTGCGTAGGACAGTATTCAAAAGATAGTTTAGATGCCATCACTTGCGCCAAGCGATTACGCATCAAGGATTTGTCGGCGTAGTTGGAAAGAAGCGCCCATTCCTCCGCCGCAGGAAGTCCCAGAATGGAGGTCGGTTCGTCAAAGTGGATTTTATAAGGCTTCTTTTCCCATTTCCAGGTAGAATTTCCGCGACCGCGAATGCGAATGTGGGTTTCGGACAGAGAATCGTATTCGCTCTCTCCTCCGTCCAGCGCAAAGGTTGCAGAAATATATTGGCTTTTGGAAGTGATTTCTGCGCCGCCCTCGGTTTCCAAGTGAACCACGGGAATTTGATAGGGGTCGCGGGTGATCTCAATGGCAAAGCGCCTTTTATTCCCATCAGAATCCTCTGTAACGATCACACCATCCGAGATAGATCCTTCCACCTTTACAGTACCATCGTCGCAAGAAAGGGCGAAATTTTCGTCAGAAAGCCCTTTTCTGGAAGAAAGGTACGGAAGTGTGGCAATCAAACAGTTGCCGCGGAGAGAAAAAGGAACATCCTGCGTTATTTCTTTGCTCTCGTCTGCCAAAAGGACAAGTTGAGGAACGGCTTTACCCTCACCCCCAAGATTGAATTTGGCGGCGTTATAGGTTTTGACGTTGCTGTATTTTTCAACCGTAGACAAGGCGGGTATCGTACCGTCACCCGTCCAAACAAGATCTGCCAAGGGTGCTTCAAACAAAAGCGAGGTTCCGTCAAGCCCCGTACCAAGAGCCGTTTTCACACGGTAAGTCCCATCTTTTTCCGATGAAAACTTCAAAATGTTCCCGTCGAAATCAATCTTCTTTTGAACGTCCAAGCTGACCAAAGCGGAAAAAGCCAAGGAACTTTTCATTTGAATCGATTTACAGATCCGAAGGGTAGCGCCGTCACACAAGTGCGGAAGCTGATCTTTTGCGGCAAGACGCGAAAGCTGATCAAAGGATGTTACGGGGTAATCGGACAGGGAAAGCTTCTTCTCATTAACCGCTTTTGCTTTTAAATAAAAATTTCGCTGAGATTTGTCGAAAGACGGTGTATAGCGCTTCCAAAAAATTTCGGAATTCTCAGCAGAAACGTAGAGCGTGCCTTGAAAGGCTTCGTTTGGGTACAAAACGATATCTCCGCCCTTTTCAGTTTCAACGGACAACTCGTCAAAGGTAAAATCACCAAAGAAACGAAAAGGCCCGCGAACAAATTCTTTGCCCAAAGAAGATTGGGAAAGGAAAATCAAATCACCGCCGTCGGGCATAGCTTGATGAATGGCGCGAAAGCTTTCGGAATCTGTCAGATAAGCAACACAGTCCCGATTCTGCACCAATAGAGAAAGCTTGCCGCCGTCGGAATCCATCTCAAAATCCTTTTCTTCTCCCGAAGAAAGAGTCATCTCCGCCTTAAGCTTGCCATTTTGATAGACAGAAAAAGAAGTATTCTCTTTTTCATTATTTTTTAAACACAAAATTTGCCGTGATTCTGCCAACTTTTCTGCTTTTGCAGGGGAAAGAATCACTTCGCCACTTGATTTCAGCTCAACAGAAAAATCCGCCTGCTTTTTCACAAAGGCTCCGTGGTATGCCCCGTCCCCTGCAAAAAACAAACAAAATGAAAGAAAAACGACAAAAGAAATCAAAGAAATAGCAGAAAGAACAAGTATATTTTTCGTTCTGATCAATCTCATATTCATCCTTTATTTTTTAATACCAAAATTTCCTCATTGATCAATGCCCCGCCCTCTTTACATTCGCGTACAATGGCGCGGGTTGCCTGATCCTTTTCACAAGGAAACATCTCGTCGGTAAAGTAGTAATACTCTCGATAATCTCCACCGAGTGGTGTTTTCCCATAAACAATTTCAAAAACCATAAAAAATCCTTTTTTCTTTATTGTACCACAACTATATAAAAAAGAAAAGTCCGTACGGACTTTTCTTTTCACATTCTTACTTCAAAAATTCGCGAACGGTTGCGGCAACGTCGTCTGCACCGAATACTGCAGAACCTGCAACCAAAACGTTTGCACCGCGTTCTTTTACAATGCAAGCATTCTGCAGGTTGATACCGCCGTCTACCTCCAGATCAATGGCCTTATCAAGTGCTTTGATAGCGGCATTGAGTTTTTCAAGGTTGGGCATTGCCTCCATCATAAACTTCTGTCCGCCAAAGCCGGGCTGAACGGTCATAACAAGAGCAAGCTCCAGATCAGGAAGGAAAGGAACCATCAAATTTGCATCGGTATAGGGCTTTACAGACATACCTGCTTTGATGCCGTAAGAATGAATCTTGTCAATTACTTCCTTATGGTTATCACAAGCTTCGTAGTGGAAGGTGATAATATCGGCACCGGCTTTTGCAAAATCATCAATGTAGCGGATGGGATCCTGAATCATCAAATGTACGTCGAACACAATGTCGCATACCTTACGCATGGAAGCGATCATACCCGGTCCGAGAGAGATATTGGGAACGAACATACCGTCCATAACGTCAAGATGCAAATACTCTGCACCATTCTCATATACTTTTTTAATTTCCTCACCAAGGCAGGTAAAATCTGCCGCCAAAACGGAGGGAGCAAGCTTAATCATCTCAAAAACTCCTATTTTCATTTTTCAAAAGTTGTCGTTGTGTGACACCGTGAAAATTATATCATAAAATAATAGCGGGTGCAATAGTTTTTTTACAACCTTCACCCGTATTTTTCAATTCCTGTCGCAGGCAAAACAGACCGAATGAAAAAAATAAGGACTCTTCTCTCCCCCTCTGTTTGGCGGCGGCACGAAAAAAAGAGTGCAGAATTCTGCACTCTTTTTTGATAGATTTATTCAGTTTTTGCGGCAGCAATAACCTTTTCGGCAGCAGAAGCAGGAACTTCTTCATAATGATCAAAGAAGAACGTGAAGGATGCTCTGCCTTGTGAAATTGCACGAAGTGCGTGAACGTAGTCGTTCATTTCTGCTTCGGGAACTTCCGCTTCGATAATGCTCCAGCCGCGTTTTTTCTCATCTTGTTCCATACCCATAATTCTGCCACGGCGCTTGTTCAAATCACCGATAACGTCTCCCATTTGAGAATCGGGAGTAAATACGCTCAGTTTTCCAACCGGCTCGAGAAGAACGGGCGCACACTGAGGCAAACCTTCGCGGAATGCAATTCCTGCTGCGGTTTTAAATGCCATTTCAGAGGAGTCAACATCGTGGTAGGAGCCGTCGTAAAGATTTGCAGCAAGACCAACTACGGGATAACCTGCCAAAACGCCCTTGGACATACATTCCTGAAGTCCTTTTTCAACAGCGGGATGGAAGTTTTTGGGAACGGAGCCACCAAAAATAGACTCGGTGAAAGTAAGTCCATCGCCTTCTCCGGGAGAGAATTCGATCTTAACGTGACCGTACTGACCGTGGCCGCCGGACTGTTTTTTATGCTTGCCTTCAACCTTGCAAGACTTACGAATGGTTTCGCGATAAGCGATCTTCTTTTCGCCCAAAACAACTTCTACACCGTAGCGTGCTTTCATTTTCGCAAGAGTAATATCAAGGTGCGTACCACCGAGACCGGAAAGAAGCATCTGACTTGTTTCGCGATTGACTTCATATTTCAAAGTCATATCCTCTTCCAAGAGTTTGCTGACTGCAGAGGAGATTTTATCTTCATCACCTTTTGCCTTGGGAGAGAGTGCTTTTACGTAGAAAGGAAGCGGATATTCGCAAGGAGCATATGCAACGTTGCCCAGCCAACTCAAGGTATCACCCGTTGCGGCAGAAGACAACTTAGAAACCATACCGATATCACCGCACATCAGTTCGGCAACTTCCGTCTGGGTCTTGCCTTTTACGCTGTAGATCTTGCCAAGTTTCTCGGAATCACCGGTGCGAGAATTCTTCAAGGTAAGATCGCCTTTAACCGTACCGTTCATAACCTTAAAGAAGCTCATCTTTCCTACGAAAGGATCGGCAATGGTTTTATAAATGAAAATAGCAGGAGCGCCGTCGGCATTGATTTCGATTTCATCGCCTTCTACACTGATTTCTGCACCCTTTGCGCTGTGGCGGGGGAAGGACTGAGAAATGAAGTTCATCAAAGTCCATACGCCCCAAAGCTTCGTTGCACATCCGGAGAAGCAAGGAACGATATCACCGTGAATAATACCCTCGTGAACTGCGTTATAAATCTCCATATGGGTGATTTCTTCGCCACCAAAGTATTTATTCATCAGTTCTTCGTCGGTACCTGCAACAGCTTCCAAAAGCATTTCACGGAATTCTTCAACGGCTTCCATATTTTCATCGGGAATGGGAAGCACGTGATGGGTTCCCTTTTCATCGAAGCTATGTGCTTCCATCTGAATCAAGTCGATAGCACCCTTTACAACGCCGTCAGAAACCATAGGGATCGTAATGGGACAAATGGAACGACCGAACATATCGTTCAAACCGTTGAGAATTTTAGCAAAACGAGCTTCGTTATCATCAAATTTATTGATAAAGATGGCTTTGGGAAGTCCTGCTTCACTTGCCTTATCCCAAGCAAGTTCGGTACCTACCTCAATGCCTGCCTTCGCATCAACAACAATGATTGCACTATCAGCAACACGGACAGCCTGAGAAACCTCACCCGTAAATCCGGGATAACCGGGAGTGTCGATGATATTGATCTTGGTATCTTTCCATACCAAAGGAGCCTGAGAAGATGCGATAGAAATCTTGCGACGAATTGCTTCGGGATCAAAGTCGAAAGCGGTATTTCCATCAGGAACCTTACCCAAACGGTCAGAACCACCGGCCAAATAAAGCATCGCCTCTGCCAAAGAGGTTTTACCTGAGCCGGAGTGACCCATCAACACAATATTACGGATTCGTTTCATATCAAAGCTAGCCATGGAATTTTCCTCCTTTGCCCCAACTCTTGTCGGAGCTCTGTTTTTATTGACAATTCTATTATAAACCATCCACAATATAATTGCAATGACTAAGCCCATTTGTTAGAATCGTCAAAGAAACAGAAATTTTAAAGAGGTTTTTGTGCACATTGTGCAAACGCTGTAAAACTTCATAAATGACGTATCGTTTTGATGATCTCGAGAAAAAAAGAAAAGCTCCGACCGAAGTCGGAGCTTTTTAATCAATTCTTACTTGGAAGCTCTTGCTCTCTTGGAGATTACAATTGCGCCCAGGCTCAGGATGGAGATGATAGACAAGGTAGCAAAGAGAACTACGTTGCTGGAGTCGCCATTCTGAGGAACGTTAGGATTGCGGGTAGTGGTAGTGGTGGTAACCTTAACGGTCTCGCCACAAACTTCACACTTACCGTCTGCGCCAGCCTTGTGTGCGATCTTTGCAACAGGCTTGGAAGCGGTGGTGATCACGCCACAGTCGTTACACTTAACTTCTTCGGTCTTACCCTCAGCAGTACAAGTAGCGGGAACTGCGGGAGTTACGGTGTTGTTACCGGTGTGGTTGTTGGGGTTCTTTTCGCCGTAGGACTGACCACAGGTAGAACACTTAGCAGCTTCCTTACAGGTAGCAGTGCCACCAGCGTGAGCGATCATATCGGTCTCGGTGCTTGCCTTGGTGATTACACCACAGTCGTTACACTTTACTTCTTCGGTCTTTCCTTTTGCTGTGCAGGTTGCAGGAACCGCGGGCGTAACAGTATTATTACCAGTGTGATTAGCAGGATCGAGATCGCCGTAAGGCTGAGAACAATAGGTACAGATAGCTTTGTCTTTACAGGTTGCTTTGCCGCCGGTGTGCTTGCTTGCGTCTGCTTCTCCGACGGGAAAGTTGGCACCTACTTGCTCGCCGCAAACAGAGCATACTTTCTTATAGGAAGCAGGATCCTTACAAGTTGCATCGGAAACCTTTACATCATCGGTAGAACCATGCTCTCCGAGTTCGCCGTAAGCCTTGTTACAGGTAGAGCAGTTAGCCTTTGCAACACAGGTAGCGGTGCCGCCTGCATGTGCAACTTTGGTAGACTCATCGATCGTACCGCAGCCAAAAGCACACTCGTACCAGTGGTAGGTATCATCGCTGTTCATCTTGGTAAAGTTGTGAGTTACTGCGCGGGTGTAACCGCAAACGGTACAAGTACCGCCGCACTGGCTGGCACCAAAGTTGTGGGGTTCTTCATCAATCTTCTTGTCGCAGCCGAGGGCACAAGCCTTCCAGTGATTGGTATCATCCTTGGAGTAGTCTACAGCAGCAACACAGTCGTGGTAGATCTCTACGGAAGCACCCTGAGTAGAAGCAGCAACTGCATCAACCTTAACGGTAATGTCAAAGGTGTAAGTGCCGAGAGCTGCGGTGGTCTTTGCCTTTACCTTGAGGGTAAAGATTTCACCGGAAACTTCGTAGGGAGACATAGCAGCGGAAGCTGCCTGACCATTACCCTGCTGAGGAACTGCCAACATAGAGCTGGACTTAATGGTCGAGGAAAAGTCTGCGCTTACCAGTTCAAACTGAGCGCCGGAACCGCAAATTGCAGAGTAATCCAATGCAAAACCTTTCGCGGTTACCTTTTCGTTAACGGAAACGGTGATGGTTACTTCTTCGCCGGGTTTAACCTTCGCTGCGGAAACAGACGTGGTGTAAACAGGTGCTGCCATTGCGGGGATAAACAACGCAAGGAGCATCAGCGCACTCAAAGCAACAACTAAAAATTTCTTCATAATAATCCTCCTGTTTATTTATTTGGGCATTCTACCCAAATATATGACATAATGATTATATAGCAAGGAATCCAAATTGTCAATGTATTTTTAACATTTTTTTTGTAATTTGACTAGAAAAAATTAACTGTTTTTCATATTTTGACATTTTTTCCATTGGTTGAATTCAAACTTCTGTTCTCTTCCTTATATATAATGAAACTCAATTACAAAAAATTCACTTTTTGATTTTTTCCCAATAGGAACGCGCCGCCTGCTCGGTTTTGTTTTCACCGTACGTATAGTAAACGCGGTCCTTCAAATCGTCGGGCAAATATTGCTGACGCACCCAATGTGCGGGATAGTCGTGGGGATAAATATAAGGAGTCTTTTTATCGCCTTCCCCGAAAAAGTGATTGTTTTTCAAGCAGGACGGCATATCTCTGCCTAAGCCTTTCTCAATATCCTGCAAAGCACGGGCGTATGCTTCGTAAGCGGAATTGGACTTTGGGCTTGTTGCCAGTAAAACAGTTGCGTGAACCAAAGGAATTCTGGCCTCGGGCATACCCAGCATCAAAGCGGAATCCACACAAGACTTTACGATTACCGCCGCCTGTGAATACGCAAGTCCGATATCCTCGGAAGCAATCACCATAAGTCTTCTGCACGCCCCCTGCAAATCCCCAAGCTCAAGGAGTTTGGCAAGATAAAACACGGCGGCATTTTCATCACTGCCGCGAATGGACTTTTGCAGTGCGGAAAGAAGCTCATATTTATCGTCACCACTGCGATCGTAGGCGGTCAGGTTTCTTTGCGCACAGGAAAGTGCGTCCTCGCGCGTAATTTCTTGGGTAGAAATATAATAGCAAAGCTCAAGAAAATTCAAAGAAGCACGCACGTCGCCGCCTGAAGATTCGGCAATATACGCCGCCGCATCGGCACAGAGCGTTTTCTCGGTTTTATTTTCTTCATTCAGCGCCGCAAGGCCGCGAAAAAGATCTTCTTCGATCTCCTCCGTAGAAAGAGGCTTGAACTCAAACACAGCACAGCGGGACAAAATCGCCTTGTAAACGTAGAAATACGGATTTTCGGTGGTAGAGGCAATCAAAGTGACTCTGCCGTCTTCAATGTATTCCAAAAGGGTTTGTTGCTGTTTTTTATTCAGATACTGAATCTCATCCAAATACAGGAGAATTCCGTTCATTCCCTCAAGGCCTTCCGTTTCCGCAAGAACCTCTTTGATATCCTTGCCTGCGGCGGTGGTGGCGTTGAGCTGACGGAAGGGCAAGCCGGCCTGATTTGCAACGATACGGGCAACGGTAGTTTTACCAACTCCCGAAGGACCGTAAAAGATCATATTTCTTATCTGCCCAGATGAAAGAAGGCGCTTTAAAGCGCCTTTCTCTCCCAGCAGATGCTTCTGTCCGCAAACCTCATCCAAGGTTTGGGGGCGAAGTCTTACTGCCAGCGGTGTATTCATCTGTCAAAATAGCCGAGGCGGAACAAAAGCTCGGCAACCTCTACCGCGCCGCCTGCGGCACCGCGAAGGGTATTGTGGGAAAGACCCACGAATTTATAATCGTAGATGGGGTCTTCGCGAAGTCTGCCCGCGCAAATTCCCATTCCGTTTTCGGTCATACGGTCCACACCGGTCTGGGGATGACTCTCATCCTCAAAATAGGTGATGAACTGCTTGGGCGCGGAAGGAAGATCCAATTCCTGAGGGAGAGACTTATACTCTTTCCACTTGGCAAGAATCTGCTCGGGAGTGGGCTTCTTCTTGAATCGAACGAAGGTTGCCGCCATATGTCCGTCGGTACAGGGTACGCGCAGACACTGTGCGGAAATCTTGAGAGAGGTGGTAGGAACAATGCCGCCCTCCCCAATGGTACCCCAAATCTTAAGGGGCTCTTTCTCGCTCTTTTCTTCCTCACCGCCGATAAACGGGATGATATTATCAATCATTTCAGGCCATTCATTAAAGGTCTTACCGGCGCCGGAAATCGCCTGATAAGTGGTAACGAATACTTCGGTGGGCTCAAACTCCATCAAAGGCTGAAGCAAGGGAACGTAGCTTTGAATGGAGCAGTTGGGCTTTGCGGCAATAAATCCGCGTTTGGTACCCAATCTCTTTTTCTGCTGTTCAATTACATCCACGTGGTGGGGGTTAACCTCGGGAATCATCATGGGAACGTCGGCTACCATACGGTTTGCGCTGTTGTTGGAAACAACGGGAATCTCTGCCTTGGCGAGCGCTTCCTCGTAAACACGAATCTCTTCCTTGGGCATATTTACCGCACAGAACACCATATCTACAGTCTTGGCAATAGCATCAATATCTGCCGCGTCGAAAACGGGCATTGCAGCAATCTCGGCAGAAAGAGGGGTTTTCATTTTCCATCTGCCTTCAACACTTTCGCCGTAGGACTTCCCCGCACTTCTCGCACTTGCGTAAAGCGCCTCAATTTTGAAGTAAGGATGATTCTCAAGCAGAGTGATAAATCTCTGTCCAACCATACCGGTTGCTCCGATAATGCCTACCTTGATTTGATTCATAATGCCTCCTAATTAATCTAAAAATTACAAAAGCCAATTCCGCCACGAAACGTGGTCGGAATTGGCATTACTTCCTGCCGTCAGGCAAGGCACGGCTTTGTAAACCGTTTTTTGCGCTATCCCGCAAACTTATTTAAATTTGCGCTTTCTAGCAGCTTCGGCCTTCTTCTTGCGCTTTACGCTGGGCTTTTCATAGCACTCACGCTTGCGAAGTTCGCTTAATACGCCGCTTCTGGCGCACTGGCGCTTGAATCTGCGAATAGCACTGTCGAGCGATTCGTTTTCTTTAACTCTAACTTCTGCCATCTTTTTCCCTCCCTTTGCACTTAGCGAAGAGATAAAACAAACCAGTCTTCACGACTAAGGGATATTATATCCTATCTTTTTGTGTCTGTCAATATTTTTTTGCTTTTTTATGGAAAAAATCACCCGCCAAAAATTTGGCGGGTGACAGCCTTTGCTGATTATTTCACAATAATGTTAACCAATTTGTTTTTAACAACGATGGTCTTGCGAATCTCACCGTCCTGTTTTTCCAGGAATGCAGCAATCTTTTCGTTTGCCAAAACATTGGCAAGCACAGCGTCGTTTTCAAGATCTGCTTCCATAGAAACGGTTCCGCGCATTTTACCGTTTACCTGTACTGCGATGGTAACTTCGGATTCCTTGCACAAATCTTCGGAGTAGGTGGGCCAGGATTCATAAGCGATCGTCTGATCGTGACCCATAAACTGCCAGATTTCCTCGCCCACGTGAGGAGTAATACAAGAGAGCATCTTAATGAAGCCTTCTGCATATTCCTTGGGGCAAGTGCCGTTCTTGTAGACCTCGTTGACAAATACCATCATCTGTGCAATTGCGGTATTAAAGCCAAGGGTTTCAAAGTCGGAAGTAACCTTCTTAACGGTCTGGTGGTAAACCTTAGTCAGTTTACCGTCGTTTTCTTCCGTAATATTCTCACGCTCGGTAAAGAAGAACCAAACACGATTGATAAACTTTTTCGCTCCCTTTACGCCGTCAGAGGACCAAGGCTTGGATACCTCCAAGGGACCCATAAACATCTCGTAGAGACGCAGGGTGTCGGCACCGTACTCGCGAACGATATCGGAGGGGTTTACAACAAACTCGGGGAAGCGCTTACCCATCTTAATACCGTTTTCGCCAAGGATCATACCCTGGTGAACCAGTTTCTTGAAGGGTTCTTTTACAGGAGACAAGCCGTTGTCATATAAGAAGCGGTTCCAGATTCTGGAATACATCAAGTGACCGACGGCATGTTCGGGACCGCCGATATAAAGGTCAACGGGCATCCAGTGCTCCATCAGCTTGGGATCGCAAAACGTTTTATCGTTGCGGGGATCGATGTAGCGCAGGAAGTACCAGGAAGAACCTGCTGAACCGGGCATGGTAGAGGTCTCGCGGATACCTTTGATACCGTTATGATCGTACTGTTTCCATTCCGTAGCATTTTCCAAGGGAGCTTTTCCGCCGCGTCCCTTGTAATCCTCCAGAACGGGCAATACCAAGGGAAGCTCTTCATCG
>JAZOSM010000093.1:0-12491 GCA_045657125.1 Eubacteriales bacterium | reverse complement strand
TCCACAATCTTCTCCGCACTCTGGTCGATGATCGTGTGATCATAGGCCTTCAGTCTGATGCGAATCTTTTCGTTCTTTGCCATTTTTTGCCTCCTTAAAATATTTGCTTACCCGCAAGTGGTAGCATGATTTACTTTGACGGGAAGCGCAAGTTTGCGCTGTATACGCCCTCGGGTGTTTCTTTTTACCCTCAGTAAATGACTCCGCCTCAGGCGGATGCCTCAGGCGGAGAAAGCAGCACAAGCTTGCTTTCGCCCGATATCCGGACATACTCCACGGAAAAACCTGCATATTTGCAGCAACCTCCCGCTTCTCAGCACATCAAAGCAAGGATAATTATATCGAATCTGTCAAAAAAATGCAATAGGATATTTTCGAATTCAAAAATTATTTACATTTTTTCGGTCATTTTTCCTCTTTTTATTGGGAAAATACCTTGTTTTTGCCCTTGAACCGTCCGCAATGCATCCAAACCCTGCCGAAAAAGTGTTTTTTATGAGCAAAATCGGCTTCCGCCCCCTCTTTCTCGTTTCTTTTTGCACGTTCCAGGCACCATTACGTCCATTTTCAAAAGGCTTGCTCTCCGGTTTAGCGGCTAAAAACGCCAAGCGTTGGAACAAATCTTATATATTATAATAGGAAGGAAAATTTCAAAAAACAAAAAAAAGAAAAGACAGATAAATCTCTGTCTTTTCTTTTGCCAAGGATTAGATGATATCCACCATCACCTTGACGTTTTCTTTTGTAGCGCAAGCCTTCATAACGGAACGGATCGCTTTTGCGATTCTTCCCTGCTTGCCGATCACTTTACCCATATCTTCAGGCGCGACGCTCAGCTCAAGATGGAGAACGTTTCCATCCATACGCTCGGCCACAACCACCTCATCGGGTTTCGTAACAAGCGCCTTTGCGATATCAACGAGTGTCTGTTTCATACTTTCTCCTTGATTAGTCGATGACGCCGCTCTTCTTCAGAATGCTCTTTGCGGTTTCGGTGGGCTGTGCGCCGTTGCCGATCCACTTCTTAGCTGCTTCTACGTCGATGTTGATTGCGGGGGGATCCATAAGGGGATTGTAAGTACCGATCTCCTCGATGAATCTACCGTCACGGGGATAACGGGGATCAGCTACAACAACACGATAGAAAGGAGCCTTCTTAGCACCCATTCTTCTCAATCTGATCTTTACTGCCATGATTTCACCTCCTTCAAGTCTCTTATAAAATTCCGTTAAAACGGAAATTTCATTCTACCGAATTTACCCTTCTTACCCGTCAATTGCTTCATCATTTTGTTCATCTGCTCATATTGACGGAGCAAACGGTTTACATCCTCTACAGTTTGTCCGCAGCCTGCTGCAATTCTGCGGCGGCGGGAAGCGTTGATGATGTCGGGCTTTTGCCGTTCCTTGGGAGTCATTGATTGAATGATCGCCTTGGTACGGTCAATTTGTTTATCGTCAAAGTTGACGTCCTTGAACGCGCCGGGCTTCATTCCGGGAAGCATTCCCATAATCTGCTCCAAAGAACCCATATTCTTCAGCTGGTCGAACTGTTCCATATAGTCTTCCAGCGTAAATGCATTTTGACGGAGCTTCTGCTCCATTTCTTTTGCTTTTTTCTCGTCGAAAGCGGCCTCTGCTTTGTCAATCAGCGTCAGCACGTCACCCATTCCGATAATTCGACTTGCCATACGATCGGGATAAAAGGGCTCGATCTGATCCAGCTTTTCTCCCACACCGATAAACTTAATGGGCTTGCCCGTTACGTAGCGAACGGAAAGTGCGGCGCCGCCTCGGGTATCACCGTCAAGTTTAGTCAGAATCACACCGGTAATATCCAGAAGTCCGTTAAAGCTTTCTGCAACGTTTACAGCATCCTGACCCGTCATAGAGTCAACCACCAGCAGGATCTCGGTGGGAGAAACCTCCGCCTTCACCCGCTTCAGCTCGTCCATAAGTTCTTCATCTACGTGGAGTCGGCCTGCGGTATCGAGAATCACTGTGTCGTACGCGCCGTTTTCAGCAAACTTTACACCCTCACGGGCAATGCGAACAACGTCTTTACAATCGTCAATGGAAAAAACAGGCGTTTCAACCTGTTCACCCACTACCTTTAACTGGGTAATTGCCGCGGGACGATATACGTCACAAGCAACCAGAACGGGACGTTTTCCCTGCTTCTTCAACATTTTCGCAAGCTTTGCAGAATGGGTGGTTTTACCGCTACCCTGCAAGCCGCACATCATAATCACCGTGGGGAGTTTGGAGGAAACCATCAGTTTCTCACTTTTTTCACCCATAATGGCGATCAATTCTTCGCGCACGATCTTGACGATCTGCGGATGAGGCAAAAGGCTTTCCAAAACCTCGGAACCAACAGCTCTCTCGCTGACACGGTTTACCAATTCTTTAACTACTTTAAAGTTTACGTCTGCTTCCAAAAGAGCGAGCTTGATCTGGCGCATTCCCACCTTCACGTCAGCAGGCGTGAGTTTTCCCTTGTTCTTGAAAGAACCAAGAGCAGCGGCCATTTTATCCATCAAGCTCTGAAACATAGTACCCTCCTAAAGTAATTCTCGGATCTGCTCCAAAATTTCCGGATCACAGCCCGACGCCTCTGCTTTTTTGCAAAGATCGGACAGACTCTTTCTCTTTTCCAAAAGACCAAGCTTCTCCTCATATTCACGAAGTTCACCGCAAGTACGGGAAATCAAATCGCGTACCGCCTGACGGGTCGTACCCGTATCCTGGGCAATTTCCGAAAGAGACAGATCGGAAAGATAATAGCCCTCGAACGCTTCCCTTTTCTTCTCGGAAAGCAAGGGCGAATAAATATCGTATAAAAGAGACAGGGACAGATCCTTTTCGAACATAATTCCCGTCTCCTCCTGTAAACATTTTTTCTTTACACCAAAATATTATACCAAAGAAATTCATTTTGTCAAGAGGAAAATAAAAAAGACTCGAATGAGTCTTTTTTTGTTCATATTTAGTACTCCTCCCAGGATTTCACCGAGCGCAGATATTTCCCCGGCGAAGAAAGTTCTTCCATAAAGGCAGAACGGGACATCATGCGAAATCCTTTGTAAAACAGATCACCATTCCCCAAATATTTCTTACTGCCACCGTTTGAGATCCAGGTCACGTCCTTGGCAATCGGATAAAACAGCAAAATCTTCTGCGCCCCCTCCGTCCCGTCCTCGGGAAGATCAAGAGGAAGATTTTTTGCCATCAGACCAAAATCCACCGAATTGAAAAGTCCCATGCCCCGAAGTCCGCGACCGCGGGCAATCAAGTTAAAGGAAATTTTTCTATAAACGGCAACCTCGGATTCATTGATAAAGCAGTATTCACGAAAACGATGCCGCGCGGCAAACAATTTCACCCGGTAACAATGCTGCGGTGTTTTTACGGAAAAATCAAATCCCTTTTGGGGAGACATGGCAGAGGGAAACGGGTCACGATTCCACGAAACCTCGTATCCCTTTTTCTTACAAAAACGATTGATTTTCCCTTTCAGAAAAAACAATCTCAGGCAAAATCGCAAAAAAGGCGCTATCAATATCAAAAGGAGCGTGACTATGACTATCATCTGTTTTTTCCCTGTTTTTTTCTCATTATAAAAAGAAAGGCGAACTCTGTCAAGAGTTTCGCCTTAAAGTTCCTCACAAAGATCCGCGTGGTCTTTGATCCGATAGGTATCAAAATACGCTTTTTCCTTGGGAATCCATTCCGAAAGGAACCGTTCCAGGCGTTCCGGATTCCGAGCGCATAAACGTTCCCTTTGTTTTTCCGGAGAAATCTCCAAAAAAATCCGCAGGTCATATACGTCGCCGAAATAAGGATGCTGACTATAGCTTCCCTCCACAACGTATAGCTTTTTTCGCGGAATGAAAATCTCCTCACCTAAACATCCGAGACTGCACAGGTAGGGACGATAGGAGAAGGTCTCTCCGCGGGAAAGGGGCATCAGCACCTGTTCCATAAAGCGTTCCCGATCCAAATTCCCACCGATTTCCGCAAGTCTCTGCGCGTTTTTTTGTTCGGGGCGAAGAAAAAAGTCGTCCATATGAATCACGTTGCAATCAAAATGCTCTGAGATCCGCTGTGACAAAGTGGTTTTCCCCGATGCACAAGGTCCGTCAACGGAAATGATTACCGTATCTTTTTCCTCAAGCAAATTGGAAACGGCATCCAAAATATTCTTCATCCGATCACTCCGATCAAAAGCAGGAACAGCACCGCAAACACAGCCAGCAGTGCAAGAGCTATCCACAAAAATGAAAAACGGACTCGCTTTTGCTGATCGTCATGTTCCGTGCGGGGTACAAGCTTTGCACGGCGCAAAGCAGTTACGAGTGGTTTGTACAACAGCAGCGTCAAAGCTGCGTTGAGTCCTCCCTTGATGGCATTAAACGGAAGAAAAACAGGTATCAGCATGCCAACTACCACGTCTCGGGAAACCTCCATATAAATCGGAGTAATTAAATAATTCCAAAGAAGCATCACCACGGTCATAAAACAAACGCCGGAAGCAAGTCCGATCAAAGCGCCGCGATAGCTTTTCATTTTCCGATAAATCAACGCCGCAGGCAAAGCAAAACTAATGGTAGAAAGAATATTCATCAAACAGCCGATGGGACCCGTCGTACTGATAGAGATCATCTCCACAAGCGCAACCAAAACGGGAATTATCACCGTTGCCACAGGACCAAACATAAATCCCGCAATGGCAACAACGGCATCCTTCGGGTCGTAGCTTAAAAATCCCGCCACGTTGGGAATCACTCTGCCGCATAAAACGGCAACGAAGCTCATGGCAGAAAACATACCCAGCGCCGCAATTATTTTCGCAGAAATTTTGGTTTTCATAACCCCTCCAATAAGAAAAGACACCCCTGCAAACAAGTTGCAGGGGTGCCGAAAAGACGTAACGAACGTTACAGTTGACCTTCTATCATCCGGACTTTACCGTCGGTGCAGGAATTACGCCTGCGCAGCTTTCGCTCGTGGACTATACCACCGGTGTGGAATTACACCAACCCCTGAAGATCAATATTTAATTAGCCGAGAATCTCGGTAACAACGCCGGAACCAACGGTTCTACCGCCTTCACGGATAGCGAAGCGGAGACCCTTTTCGATTGCGATGGGAGCGATCAGCTCAACGGTCATATCAACGTTGTCGCCGGGTGCGCACATCTCAACGTCAGCGGGAAGGTTGATAACACCGGTAACGTCGGTAGTTCTGAAGTAGAACTGAGGTCTGTAGTTGTTGAAGAAAGGAGTATGACGTCCGCCTTCCTTCTCGGTAAGAACGTAAACCTGACCAACGAACTTGGTGAAGGGCTTAATGGAACCGGGTTTAGCAAGAACCTGACCTCTTTCGATCTCCTTCTTGTCGATACCACGGAGCAGAACACCTACGTTGTCGCCAGCTTCAGCGTAGTCGAGAAGCTTACGGAACATTTCGATACCGGTAACAACGGACTTCTTGGTTTCCTTGAGACCAACGATTTCGATTTCGTCGGAAAGCTTGAGCTGTCCGCGCTCTACTCTACCGGTAGCAACGGTACCACGACCGGTGATGGAGAATACGTCCTCAACGGGCATCAAGAAGGGCTGGTCAGCCTTACGGTCGGGAGTGGGGATGTAAGAGTCAACTGCATCCATGAGCTCGAGAATGGGAGCGTACTCGGGAGCAGAAGAATCGGTGTTAGCGGACTCGAGAGCGTCTCTAGCAGAACCCTTAATAACGGGGATATCGTCGCCGGGGAAGTCGTGCTTGGAGAGGAGTTCGCGGATTTCCATTTCAACCAGCTCGAGGAGTTCTTCGTCGTCAACCATGTCGCACTTGTTCATAAATACAACGATTGCGGGAACGCCTACCTGACGAGCGAGCAGGATGTGCTCGTGGGTCTGCTGGAGAGGACCGTCGGTAGCAGCAACTACGAGGATAGCGCCGTCCATCTGAGCAGCACCGGTGATCATGTTCTTAACGTAGTCAGCGTGGCCGGGGCAGTCAACGTGAGCGTAGTGACGGGTCTCGGTTTCGTACTCAACGTGTCTGGTGTTGATCGTGATACCTCTTGCTCTTTCTTCGGGAGCGTTGTCGATCTGGTCATAAGCCAAGAACTCAGCCTTGCCGTCGCAGAGAGAAAGGGTCTTAGTGATAGCTGCGGTAAGAGTGGTCTTACCGTGGTCTACGTGACCAATGGTACCAATGTTTACATGGGGTTTGGTTCTTTCAAATTTAGCCTTTGCCATTGTAAATTCCTCCTAAAAATAATTGTTTATTTTTGTTTTTTAGTTCAAATTAGTTTGCAGACTTCTTAACGATCTGCTCCTGGATGCTCTTGGGAACTTCCGCATAGTGATCGGGTTCCATAGAGTATACGCCACGGCCCTGAGTCTTGGAACGAAGGTCGGTAGCATAACCGAACATTTCGCCCAAAGGAACTTCGCAGTTGATCTGCTGGCCGCCGCCTACAGCTTCCATACCAAGCACGCTACCACGACGCTGGTTGATGTTACCGATAACATCGCCCATGTAATCGTCGGGAGTAACGATAACTACCTTCATGATAGGCTCGGTGATGGTAGGATCTGCCTTTCTCATAGCTTCCTTGAAAGCCATAGATCCGCAAATCTTAAATGCCATTTCGGAAGAGTCAACTTCGTGGTAGGAACCGTCAAATACGGTTACCTTGGTGTCAACTACGTTGTAGCCTGCTACAACACCGCTTTCCATTGCACCGCGGATACCTGCATCCACTGCGGGGAGGTATTCCTTGGGAATCGCGCCGCCGACAACCTTGTTGATGAATTCATAGCCCTTGCCGGGTTCATTGGGTTCGATGGTCATCTTAACGTGAGCATACTGACCCTTACCACCGGACTGACGAGCGTACTTAACGTCAACGGTTGCAGCCTTACGAATGGTTTCGCGGTAAGCTACCTGAGGCTTACCAACGTTTGCTTCAACGCGGAATTCGCGGAGAAGTCTGTCAACGATGATTTCAAGGTGAAGTTCGCCCATACCTGCGATGATGGTCTGACCGGTTTCTTCGTCGGTGGATACCTTGAAGGTGGGGTCTTCTTCAGCAAGTTTCTGGAGGGCGATACCCATCTTTTCCTGACCGGCTTTGGTCTTGGGCTCGATGGCTACGCGGATAACGGGATCCGGGAAGTCCATGGATTCCAAAATGATGGGAGCCTTCTCATCACAGAGGGTATCACCGGTAGTGGTGTACTTAACGCCGATAACTGCTGCGATATCGCCCGCATAGATCTTATCAGCATCTTCTCTGTGGTTGGCGTGCATCAATACGATACGGCCAAGTCTTTCGCGCTTGCCCTTAACTGCGTTGTAAACGGTAGAACCGGTTTCAACGGATCCGGAGTAAACACGAACGAAGCAAAGACGACCTACAAAGGGGTCGGTTGCAATCTTAAATGCAAGAGCTGCAAAAGGTGCATCCTCGCTGGAAGGACGCTCTTCCTCGGTCTCGCCATCTTCCAGAGTACCGGTGATAGCGGGAACGTCAAGGGGAGAAGGAAGATACTCAACAACTGCATCCAAAAGCTTCTGAACACCCTTGTTACGGTAAGAGGTACCGCAAAGCACGGGGATCATATTACCAGCAATGGTAGTAGCACGGATTGCCTTGTGAATTTCTTCTTCAGTCAGCTCCTCACCCTCGAGATACTTCTCGAAGAGTGCGTCATCGCTCTCAGCGATGGCTTCCAGAAGCTGGGTTCTGTACTCCTCAGCCTTATCCTTCAGATCTGCAGGAATGTCTTCCTCCAGAATGTCGGTGCCGTCGTTATTGGTGTAGATGAAAGCACGCATCTTAACCAGGTCAATAAGACCACGGAATTCGTCCTCAGCTCCGATGGGAAGCTGGATCGGTACTGCATTTGCCTTCAGTCTCTCGTGGATCTGGGACACAACTCTGTAGAAGTTTGCGCCACCGATATCCATCTTATTAACGTAAGCAAGACGGGGTACGTTGTACTTGGTAGCCTGACGCCATACGGTTTCAGACTGGGGCTCGACACCACCCTTGGCACAGAAGACGGCTACTGCACCGTCAAGCACCATCAGGGAGCGCTCCACCTCAACGGTGAAGTCAACGTGACCGGGGGTGTCAATGATGTTGATTCTGTTGTTTCTCCAGAAACAGGTGGTAGCAGCGGAAGTGATGGTAATACCTCTCTCCTGCTCCTGCTCCATCCAGTCCATGGTAGCTGCGCCGTCGTGAGTCTCACCAAGCTTGTGCGTCTTACCAGTGTAGAACAGGATACGCTCAGTGGTGGTCGTCTTACCGGCGTCGATATGTGCCATGATACCGATGTTTCTGGTTCTTTCAAGTGGATACTCTCTCGGCATTGTAAGCTCCGTTTCCTTTAATTAGATTCTTCCCAAAAGACGTATGTCCATACGGGAAATAGATTAATATCTGTAATGAGCAAAAGCCTTGTTTGCTTCTGCCATCTTGTGAGTGTCTTCCTTCTTCTTAACGGCGCCGCCGATTCCGTTGGTAGCGTCGATAATTTCGTTAGCGAGTCTCTCACACATGTTCTTTTCGCTGCGTGCTCTGGAATAATTGATGAGCCAGCGAAGACCTAAGGTCTGCTTTCTGTCAGGGCGAACGTCGATCGGAACCTGATAGGTAGCACCACCAACTCTTCTTGCTTTGATCTCGAGCTGGGGCATAATGTTCTCAAGGGCCTTCTGGAATGTTTCAAGGGGATCGTTGCCGGTTTTTTCTTTTACGATTTCAAATGCGTCGTAAACGATTTTCTGTGCAACACCCTTTTTACCGTCCTGCATAATGTTGTTTACCAGTTTGGTAACAATCTTAGATCCGTAGATAGGATCCGGCAGAACATCTCTTTTGGAAATCTGACCTCTGCGTGGCACTAGAACTTCCCTCCTTCATAATATAGTATGATATCTTTGGTACTCCGACAGGGATTCCTGTCGGTGAAGTGCTTGGCATAGATCACATTATTATATAAATGATACAAAATGCTAAGCACAACCGAGAGCTTCTTACTTCGCAGCTTTCGCTCTCTTCGCTCCGTACTTGGAACGACCCTGGTTTCTTCCGTTAACGCCCTGGGTATCCAGAGTGCCGCGGATGATGTGGTAACGGACACCGGGAAGGTCCTTGACTCTTCCGCCGCGGATCATAACTACAGAGTGCTCCTGCAGGTTATGGCCGATACCGGGGATATAAGCAGTCACTTCGTTACCGTTGGTCAATCTGACTCTTGCAATTTTACGGAGAGCCGAGTTAGGCTTCTTCGGAGTCTTGGTGGAAACCTTCGTACAAACGCCGCGCTTCTGGGGGCAAGCGATGTCAACGGTCTCTTTTCTCAGAGAGTTCATCGTTACCTGCAAAGCGGGAGACTTAGACTTGTAGGTTACCTTTTCACGACCAAATCTTACCAATTGGTTGAATGTTGGCATATTGCATCTCCTTTCTTCAATATTCGTTTAATCGTATCACACTTTTTAAAAAAATGCAACACTCACCGAGCAGTGCAAAATGCATTTCTGCATTTTGCACAAATCTCGATTTAAAACCTTATGAAATTTACACCAAAATCACAAGAGATTTTAGCCGAAAATGCTTTCTTCGGGATCAGCCTCCGTGTCGCGAACCTGTACGGAGCGATACTGCTGCATACCGGTACCTGCAGGGATGAGCTTACCGATAATAACATTTTCCTTAAGACCCAACAGCGGGTCAACCTTACCCTTGATTGCAGCTTCGGTCAGAACCTTGGTGGTTTCCTGGAAGGAAGCGGCAGACAGGAAGGATTCGGTAGAAAGAGCTGCCTTGGTGATACCAAGGAGCAAAGGAGTAGCAGTAGCTTCCATCAAAGGCTCGCCTGCGGCGATTCTTTCACGAACTGCTGCATTTGCATCTTCAAACTCGTATACGTCTACCATAGCGCCGGGAAGAAGCTTGGTGGAACCGGTGTTCTCGATTCTTACCTTGCGGGTCATCTGACGAGCAATAACTTCAACGTGCTTGTCGTTGATTTCTACTGCCTGCAAACGGTATACCTTCTGGATTTCCTTAACGATATACTCGTAAGCTGCCTGAGTACCGTCGATACGGATAATATCGGTGGGCTTTCTGAGACCCTCGGTCAATGCCTGACCGCGAACAACAGCCTGGCCGTCCTCAACGATAACTCTCAAGCCGTAAGGAATCAGATAGCTCTTTTCTTCCTCGGAGTTTGCACCGGTAACGATTACGTGGCGGTTCTTCTTGGTGTCGTCGATCTTCACGATACCGTCAAAGTCTGCAAGAATGGAAGACTTTTTGGGGCTGCGTGCTTCAAAGAGTTCTTCAACACGGGGAAGACCCTGGGTAATATCTCCACCTGCAATACCACCGGTATGGAAGGTTCTCATGGTCAACTGAGTACCGGGTTCACCGATGGACTGTGCTGCGATAATACCAACTGCCTCACCGATGTTAACCTTCTTGCCGTTGGCAAGGTCAGCACCGTAGCAGTGAGCGCAAACGCCGTGACGGCACTTACAACCCAATACGCTTCTTACGTAAACGCGGGTAATACCTGCTTCTACAATGGCATCCGTTGCATTTTCGTCGATCATCTTACCGTTTTCAACAAGAACCTCGCCGGTTTCGGGATGGATCACGTCTGCAGCGGCAAATCTGCCCATAATACGATCGGCAAGTTTCTCGATCATTTCCTTGCCCTCGGTAATATCCTCTACCCAGATACCTTCCGTAGTACCGCAGTCTTCCTCACGGATGATAACCTCCTGTGCTACGTCAACCAAACGACGGGTCAAGTAACCGGAGTCAGCGGTACGGAGTGCCATATCTGCCAGACCCTTACGGGAACCACGGGCAGCGATAAAGTATTCGAGAACGTTCAGACCTTCACGGAAGTTTGCCTTAATGGGAAGTTCTACGGTACGACCGGTTGCGGTAGCCATCAGACCACGCATACCTGCCAGCTGACGCATCTGCTTCATAGAACCACGGGCGCCGGATACTGCCATCATGTTGATGGGGTTGTCCTTGCGCAGGTTCTTCTGGAGAGCAGTGGTAACGTCCTTGGTACATTCTTCCCAAATGGAGATGACTCTGCGATAACGCTCCTCGTCGGTCAATTTACCGCGACGGAAGTGCTTGGTTACCTCGGAAACCTTCTGGTCAGCCTTGGCAATGATGTCACCCTTTTCGGGAGGAACGGTCATATCGGATACGGATACGGTCAAAGCAGCCTTGGTAGAGTACTTGTAACCCAGCGCCTTGATTTTATCCAGCATTTCTACGGTTTCGGTTGAACCGCAATACTTGATGGCACGGTCAATGATCTTGCCCAGTTCTTTTACGGTTACAACGAAATCAATTTCAGGTTTGAACAGGTTTTCGGGATTCTCACGGTCTACGAAGTGAAGCTTCTGAGGAATTACGTTGTTGAATACCATTCTACCGTAGGTGGTATCAACCAGCTGAGAAACTTCCTTACCGTCAATGATGCGTGTCTGACGAACCTTGATGCGGGCGTGAATACCCAGATCCTTGTTCTCGTATGCCATAACCGCTTCGTCAAAGTCGCGGAATACCTTTCCTTCGCCTACTTCATCAGGACGGAAGGTAGGCTGTTCATCCTCAAACTCGCGAACGTAGGTCAGCCAGTAAGAACCAAGGACCATATCCTGCGTAGGAACGGTAACTGCCTTACCGGAAACGGGTTTGAGCAGGTTGTTTGCAGAAAGCATCAAGAATCTTGCTTCTGCCTGTGCCTCGGGGGAAAGGGGTACGTGTACGGGCATCTGGTCACCGTCGAAGTCCGCGTTAAATGCGGTACATACCAAAGGATGGAGCTTAATTGCTCGTCCCTCTACCAGAACAGGCTCGAATGCCTGAATGGAAAGACGGTGCAGCGTAGGTGCACGGTTCAAAAGAACGGGATGTTCCTTGATAACGTATTCCAGAGCGTCCCAAACCTCGGGCAACATACGCTCAACCTTCTTCTTGGCATCCTTGATGTTGGTGGCTTTGCCGGTTTCAACAAGGCGCTTCATAACGAAAGGCTTGAACAATTCGATTGCCATTTCTTTGGGAAGACCACACTGATACAATTTCAGTTCAGGTCCTACAACGATTACGGAACGGCCGGAGTAGTCAACACGCTTACCCAAAAGGTTCTGACGGAAACGACCCTGCTTACCGCGGAGCATTTCAGACAAGGACTTGAGTGCACGGTTGCTGGGACCGGTAACGGGACGTCCACGGCGTCCGTTATCAATCAGAGCGTCAACTGCTTCCTGAAGCATTCTCTTTTCGTTGCGGATAATGATTTCGGGAGCGTGGAGCTCCATCAGTCTTTTCAGACGATTGTTACGGTTGATAACTCTGCGGTACAGGTCGTTGATATCACTGGTAGCGAATCTGCCGCCGTCCAGCTGTACCAAAGGTCTGATTTCGG
>JAZOSM010000092.1:0-6712 GCA_045657125.1 Eubacteriales bacterium | reverse complement strand
GGACCGTGGCGGGAATTTCAACGGAAACGGCATCTGCATTTGCAAGAGAGCCGCCGCCGATTACTTCCTTTTGGATGGTACCGACAGCCGCTTTTCCTGACAAAATGCTTGCTTCGGGACCCTCGGACTCCGCTTCGTTCTGTGCCACAAGGGGCATTACCGCAAGACCGATCACCAGGGCAATGACACACACGGAGGCAATAATTTTTTTTGCTGTATTTTTCTTTTTCCTTTCCATTATTTATCCTCCGTAGCGCAAGGCATCAATGGGCTTCATTTTTGCTGCTTTGTTGGCAGGGTACAGTCCGAAGACCACACCGATGAAAAAGCAGAAGGCTGCGGCGATCAAAACCACGCCGACGTCAAGCTTGAAGGTGATATCAAGGCTGGAAACGATGGTGGAAACGATCTGAAGAATTGACCAACTAAAGAAGATTCCCAAGGCGCAGCCCATCATACAAAGAACCACCGATTCCATCAAAAATTGGCTGAGGATGGTGAGTCGGTTTGCACCGATGGCTTTGCGGATGCCGATTTCACGGGTACGCTCCGTTACGGTAACCAGCATAATGTTCATAATACCGATACCGCCAACCACCAGTGAGATTGCGGCAATGCCGCCCAGCAAAATGGTCAAGACGGAGGTGATGGAGCTCATGGTATCTTCCAAAATGCTTTGAGAAGAAACCTCAAAGGCGTCTTCGTCATCCTCAAAGCGTTCTTTGAGAATTTGGGTCATGGCACTTTCCGTTGCGTCAATGGTTCCGTTTTCGGGAGCGCTGACGAAAAACGAGGTGACTTCATCCGAAAGGCTGTCGGACAGGCGCAGCAAGGAGCTGTAGGGGAGATAGACCGCAATACTGCCGGAAGAAAGTATAGAGGTCAGATTGCCGGAATCGTCCGAGAGAACACCGACGATGGTGTATTCAATGCCGTCCAGGGCAATTGCCTGTCCGACACAGTCTACGTAACCGATGATTTCGGTTGCGGCTTTATTAGAAATAACACACACGTAGGTATGGTTTTCCACGTCGGAATTTTTCAGGAATCTGCCCATGGCAAGCTGCATGCCCTGTACGTCGTAATAGGGGGCGGTAACTCCGTATACCGTGGCGCTTGTGCTTTCCGAATTGGCGGAAGCAGTAGCAGAGGTGGAAAGATAGGGGGCAATTAAACCGATATTTTCCTTTTTCGACCACTCCCGGAGGGTATCCAGCTTCACGGGCAGTCCCTTGTTGTCGGAAATGCTTACGGTCAGCATACTGCTGCCGAGATCTGCAACGGCATCGGTAACCGAACTGGTAGCTCCGTTTACCAAGCTGACCAGTACCACCAAAGCCATTACGCCGATGATGATGCCGAGCATAGTCAGCGCGGCTCTCATTTTGTTTGCAAGGATGGAGCGAAGTGCCATTCTGAAGGAACGAATCATAAAGTCACCTCCGAGATCTTACCATCCAGAATGTGAATGGCGCGTTCTGCCTCTTTTGCCACGTTTTTGTCGTGGGTAATAAGGACGATGGTGTTTCCTGCTTTGTGAAGCTCGTGGAAAATATCAATGATTTCCCGACCGGTTGCAGAGTCCAGTGCGCCCGTAGGCTCGTCTGCCAAAATCAGTCTGGGATTGGTTACAAGAGCGCGGGCAATGGCAACTCTTTGCTGCTGACCGCCCGAAAGCTCGGTGGGCAGGTGCTTTGCTCGGTGCTCGAGACCAACGCGCTTCAGGGCGTTTTGCACCATTTTCTGCCTCTGTGCACGGGGGATTTTTTGATAGATCAGAGGGAGTTCTACGTTTTCTTCCGCGCTGAGCTTGGGAATTAAGTTGAAATTCTGAAAAACAAAGCCGATTTTTTTGTTGCGGATGGCCGCCAGTTCGTTTTCGGAATAGGTTTCGATGGAAAGTCCGTCCAAATGGTAGCTTCCTGCATCTGCCACGTCCAGACAGCCGATGATGTTCATCAGTGTGGATTTTCCGCTGCCGGAGGGACCGATGATGCTGACGAATTCATTGGGATAAATATGCAAGGTGGCGTGATCCAGAGCGCGAACCCGTTCGTCGCCCACCAGATATATTTTACAAAGGTCTTTGATATCGATCATGGAGTACCTCTTAGTTTCGCGTTCCGAAATTGGGTCTGCTTCCGCCACCGCTGCCGCCGCCGAAGTTGGACGCGTTCCCGCCGCCGAAATTGGGCATATTGCCGCCGCTGCCACTGCCGAAGCCACCCATACCGCTGCCGCTGCCGCCGAAGCCACCGGGCATATTGCCGTTGCCTCTGTTACCGCGCAGACTGCTTGCGGACTTGGTGTAATATACGGTGTCTCCGATGTTCAAACCGGATTTGATTTCGATGTAAGAGCTGTTTTCCAGTCCCGTTACTACGTCCACTCTTCCGCCGTACTCCTGATATTCTTCGTTGTAGGAGGTGTAAACGTAAGCACCGTCACTGGTTTTGTGCAAGGCTTCCAAGGGGATCAGAATGGCGTTTTCCACACCCTCGATTTTTACGCTGACGGAAGCGGACATACCTGAGAGCATTCCCTCCGCTTTCTCCAACTCTACCACCGCGGAGTAGCTTCCCGAGGAAGTTACGCTGCGGTCGATCTCCGTCAGGACTCCCGAGAATGAGTCCTGGCTGATGGATTTTATGGTAACGTCAACCTCCTGTCCCACAGCAAGGGAGAGAATGTCGGATTCGTCTACACTGATGGTAACGGACATTTTTTTGTTATCGGAAATGGTTGCGATGGTGCGCTCCTGGTCGGTGCTTTCCTCCTCGTCACTTCCGATGCTGTAAACACAGCCGTCTTTTTCTGCCAAAACGGCACCGTCGCGATTGATGGTCAAAAGGAACAAAAGAAGTTCTTCTTTCTCGGCGCGGGTGCGGAGCAGGGACTTGTAGCCTGCGCTGTAATCGGTATCTTTCAGGGTAAAGAGCTTGGTGGAGGCAGAAACCTTTGCTCCTTTGGAAACGTGAACTTTGGATACGGTGCCCGCGTAGCCCGTTACGCGAAGGGCACTGTGAACGTAAAGCTTGCCCGTGCCGAGGATTTCACCGCTGCTGTTTAATACGGAAACCTCCTCGTCGTACTCGGGACCGTCGTCACTGACCAGAATGGTGGCTTTGCCGTTTGTAACGTCTTCTACGGTGCCGCTGACGGTGGTGCCGTTTGAACGCTTTACACGAACGCTGTCTCCTGCGGCAAGGGCATCGGTTTCCACGTCGATTGCCATATAGCCGTCCAGAGAGATCAGAGCCAGGGCGCCTTTTTCATTCATTACCTCGGAAATTTCCGAGTCTGCAGAAGCGAAAATGGCTTTTACTCTGCCTGCAACGCCTGCGGTGATTTTGGTTTCCGCTTTGTCGTCCTCGGCCTTGCTGATTTGCTGATCAAGGGTTTTGATTTCTTCCTGAAGATCTGCCATGGTGTTGATCACGCTGGTCATATCTACCGTTGCCAACAGGTCTCCCTTTTTGATCGTTTGATTGGCTTTCACGGAAATCTCGTCGATCTCCACGCCTGCGGGTACGGTGACGGTGGTTAAATCCATATCCGTCAGACTTCCCGAACCGGAAACCACGGTACTGATGGTGCCTGTTGTAACCTCGTATGACTGAATTTCGCCCGAGGAGGTGGCAAATTGCTTACGAACGCGTTTTTGCAGGAAAATCACGCCTACCGTACATACGATTGCCACTGTGACCAAAATGGATGCGGTGACGATGATGATCTTTCTTTTCTTTCTTTTTTTCTTTTCTCTCAATTCCTTGAATAACAGGTCGTCTCGCAGGAGTTCGGGGATTTCCGAGGGCTGAGTCTTTTTCGCCATAACGATTCCTTTCTTTGCTAAAGAGGTGTTTTACAAGTTTACAGATGAATTTGATCCAGTGAAAAAATCCTGATATTAATATAGACGGAAGAAATAAAAATAAGATGATGGAAAAGTGATTGTTTTGTGAAGTTTTACAGGGGGGAGAAATAAAAAAAGAAGGCGCCTAAAAACGCCTTCTTTCGCGGTTATTGTGCCAAAAGTTTGCCTTCCCAAGCCGTGATTTTTTCGCCGTTTCCGATTTGGGCGGATACGCGGATGCTGTGATTGCCGTCGGCGTATTTTTTCGTGTTTGCCGCGAAAATGCCTTTGGATAAATCGATGGTCATAATTCCGCCATAGCCCGTGCGGATCGTTTTGGTTTCTACGATCTTGCCGTCACTGCCGATAAAGTCGATGAATACGTCGGAAATCATATAGTTTGCAGTAAGGGTTGTGGCGATGATTTCGTCCAAGGTCACTTCGGTTTTGTCGGTATTCAGCTCTACTTTTCCTTTTTCTACGGGATCCTTACCCGTAAATTCAGCAAAGGTGTAGGGGATATAGCCTGTTTTGAACAGCTTTGAAAAATTGTAGGTTTTATCTACGCCGCCCTGTACTCTGTAGGTGTTTCCGTTGGCGAGCTTGCCGTCCCACCAAGCAGTAGCCTGGTCAATGAAGGTGATGTAGCTTTTTTCTCCATCGATGGTCTTGTCCTCGTTTCTTTCCACGTGAACGGAGGAGCACATAATGATATGGCCACCTGTGGTGTAGTAAACCAAAGCGTCGGCGGGCTCCAGAAGCGCGTAGGATTCAAACATGGTTTGTTCGCCGTTGCCCTGACAAATGGCAATGGTTTCGTTTTGGGGGAATTCCGTCAGGTTCATATTCATTTTGTAAGGGCCAAGCGGAATGTAACCCTCTGCGGGAACCATATTCTGCGTCAGCTTATGGGAAGCGGAATTGATTACACGGGAAAATGCCCAGCCGGAGCCGTAGGAACAGAAGTTACCGAAGTAACGCTGATTTTTACCTGCTTCGGTAATATCTACAAGCCCCGTTTTTTCATCGTAATATTCCAGCAGACGGTAAACGTTTCCCGCACCGTGGAGATAGGGGAAGCCGCCGTAAACCTTTCCGGGGGAAAGGATGTGCTTTTTGGAGCTGTCACCGATGGTGTAGCTCCATTCCTCTGCGGGAGTCCACGCGAAGGTTTGGGAAAAGCGGAAGAATTCCACGCAAAGCTTGCGCAGTTCTTCTTCGCTCATAGAGTCGTTTGCAATGGGGAAAGACGCGATTTTCTCTGCGGAAAGTCTGTTTTCCTCGGGAATTTCGGGGATTTCTTTTTCGGTTTTTTTGCTTTCTTCTTCCGTCTTTTCTTCCGCCGTTTTCTCGGGAGTGGTTTGAATGGCAGGAGTTTTTGTATCGCAGGATGCAAATAAAGGCAGAAGCATCAAAAGACAAAGCAGAAGGGAAATGATTTTTTTCATGCCTGTTTCCTTTCACATAAAAATGGTAAGAATAGTTTAACAAAGCTATGGTGAAAAGTCAATGCATTCCCCGAAACAAAGAAACAAATCTTCTTTTGGTTCAACAAAAAAGAAAAAATCTCTTGAGAATCTATTGAAAAAAGATTCTAATAATGGTAGAATTTGGTGAAAGAAGCTTGGGAGGAGCCTATGGAGTTTTCTGAGAAAATCCGATTCCTGAGAAAAAAATACAAACTGAGTCAGGCAGAACTTGGTAAAAAAGTGGGCGTGTCCAATCGCGCCGTTTCCAAATGGGAAAACGGTGAAAGTCTGCCCTCTACCGATACACTTTTGTCCATTGCCACCGTTTTCGGCGTGGCACTTGATTTTTTTCTCAAGCACGACGTAAAAGAAAGCCACGAAAAGCAGGCGGAGCCGGGAATGGAGTCCCTGCGTGAGCTTTATAAAATAGGCAGAGGTCCGTCCAGCTCCCATACCATGGGTCCCGAAAAGGCGGCGACTCTGTTCCGACGCAGATTTCCCGATGCCAGCCGATATAAGGCGGTATTGTGCGGCTCTCTTGCCAAAACGGGAAAGGGACACCGAACGGATTATTGTATTCTGGATGCTTTTGCACCTGTGGATTGCGATATTGAATTTGATATTAAAACCATGGAGTTGTATCACCCCAACACCTTGAAACTTTATGCCTATCGGGGCGGAAAACGCATCGGCTTTTGGGAAGTGTACAGCGTGGGCGGCGGAAGCATTGCTATCAAGGGCGAACCCGTTTACAAGCCCGAGCGCATTTATCCACACAATTCTTTTGCGGAGATTGCCGCATACTGTCAGCAGCATTCTCTGCGGCTTTGGCAGTACGTGGAACGCTTCGAGGGACATCAGATTTGGGAATATTTAGAAAAAATTTGGAGACAGATGCTTCGTTCCATGGAGGAAGGTCTTGCCGCGGAGGGCGAGCTGTTCGGAGGACTTGGCGTGCAAAGAAAGGCAAAGTATCTGTTTAATCAGCGCCACATTGACGAAAATGCGGAAACCAGAGAAAATCGACTGGTTTGTTCCTATGCATTTGCCATCAGTGAACAAAACGCTGCCTGCGGCACCATTGTAACGGCGCCTACCTGCGGGTCTTGCGGAATTTTGCCGGCTGTGTTAAAATATGTTAGCGACAAACGAGGCTTTGATGAAATAGAGATTCTCCACGCATTGGCAACGGCGGGTCTGATGGGCAATCTGATTAAGACCAACGCTTCCATCAGCGGTGCGGAATGCGGTTGTCAGGCAGAGGTGGGAAGTGCCTGCGCCATGGCGGCGGCAGGTTTGGGAGAGCTTTACGGTATGGCTTTGGGACAGATTGAGTATGCCGCAGAGGTATCCCTGGAGCACCATCTCGGTCTGACCTGTGACCCCATAC
>JAZOSM010000091.1:0-8386 GCA_045657125.1 Eubacteriales bacterium | reverse complement strand
CTTCAACTGCACCCATAAGCTGTTCCTTGGGATCGGAGGGGAAGTCCTTACCGATCTTGGACTTGTATTCAGCCTTAAACTGGTTAGCCAGTTCCTTCAGGTCTTCAGCAGTCAGTTCAACGTCCTGCTTAACACCCTTCTTGGTCTTCATCTCATCGATGAGCTCCTCGAAGTACTTCTTACCAACTTCCATAACAACGTCGGAGTACATCTGGATGAAACGACGATAGCAGTCGTAAGCCCAACGGGGGTTGCCGGACTTAGCAGCCATAGCTTCAACTACTTCTTCGTTCAAACCGAGGTTCAAAATGGTATCCATCATACCGGGCATGGAAGCACGAGCGCCGGAACGAACGGAAACCAGGAGAGGATTCTCCTTATCGCCGAACTTCATACCGGTGATGTTTTCCATCTTGTCGATATTTTCAAGAATTTCAGCCTTGATGGCATCGTTGATCTTCTTGCCGTCCTCATAGTACTGAGTACAAGCTTCGGTAGAAACGGTAAAGCCCTGGGGAACAGGGTTTCTGTCCGGGAATTCTTCCTTAAAGATCTTGGTCATTTCTGCAAGGTTTGCACCTTTGCCTCCCAAGAGGTTGCGCATAGAGGCATCGCCTTCAGTAAAAAGATAACAAAACTTTTTCATTTTTTCCTCCATTTTTTTGATATTCTTTTTCGCAACCGTTATTTTAACATAACGGTTCAAATTTTTCAAGGTATTCTGAAAAAAGATTTCATTTTTTTGCCAAATCAAAACACTATTTACTTTTTATTAACATAATGAGTCGAAGAACAGCTGCTGAAAAAGTTCTTCATTTCGCGCACGGTTCCCTTTTAATTCATTATAGCCGAACACAGCTTCAAGACCCGTAGCCAAACGGTAGGAATACGGATCGATATTACGGGGACCTGAATTGCTTTTGGCGTTCTTCCCTCTTACAAAGATATTTCGTTCGTCCTCGGTTAAAAGATCGATCTTTCCTTTGATGGCTTCGCTTTGACTTTTGGCAGTGACAAATTCCAAGGCAAGGGCGTTGCACTCGGCAGAATTGGTCTTACGGGTAATAACGTAACGGCGAACCAAAACCTCCATCACCGCGTCGCCGAGGTACGCCAAAAGAAGTGGAGAATCTATCATTTCCTGCATAAAAATCCTTTCAAAAAAAGCAGGGGTCTCCCCCTGCTTTTATCATTTAGTTGTTTGCGGTTGTCTGATTTTCCTCGGGAGTTTTTTCTGCTTCGGTGGTAGTTTCTCCCTGGGTTTCAGAATCGGTATTGGTTTCAGCATCAGTATTGGTTTCGGTGGTGGTTTCTTCCTCAGCCTTTTCTTCTGCTGCCGTCTGATTTTCGGAGTTAACGGTGCAACCGCCATCCTTCAGTTCATCGAGAACAGACAGATCGGCGATCTTATTTTCGTTGATGTTCAGGGTGGTAAGTGCGGTCAGTTTTGCCAAAGGAGCAACATCCTCGATCTGGTTGCGATCCAAATCCAAATCAGCAAGACCTGTTGCAGTTTCCAAAGGAGTAACGTCAACGATCTTATTACCTGCAAGATAGAGCGTGGTAAGAGTTTCCAACTTGGAAAGAGCAGAAACATCTGCGATTTCGTTATCGGCAGCGTAAAGGGTAACAAGTTCCTTCATACCCTCTGCACCCTTTAGATCCACGAGCTTGTTGTTATCGAGCTGAAGATCGGACAATGCGGTCAAAGTTTTCAAAGCTTCGATGGAAGCAACCTGGTTGTTGTTCGCATAAAGGATTTCAAGCGCGGTCAAGGAAGCGAGCGCGTCCAAAGAAGTGATCTTATTATCGTCCAGATTTACGTTGACAAGGGCAGTCATTTTGCCGAGTGCATCAACGTTTTCGATTTCGTTACCGATCAAAGACAGAGAGGTCAATTTGGTAAGACCCTCCAAGCCCTTCAGAGAGCTGATACCGTTGTTGTCTGCAACCAAGTTATCCAAAGAGGACAAGGAGGACAAAACGGAAAGATCCTTCATCTCGGTAGCGGAAATATCAAGTTTGGTCAGAGCCTTGAAGGAAGAAACAAAAGAAGCATCTTCAACCTTCACCTCGCGCATACTGAGAGACTTCAAACCGGTCAGTGCGGAAAGCTCTTTCATATCGGAAATTTCTCGTCCGTCAATTACCAAATACTCAAGATTCTTTGCGGCAACGATCTGCTTTGCAGAATCAACGATGCCGAAATCTCCGCTGAGATCCAAATACTTCAGATTGGGAAGCAGTTCTACCAGATCAGAAAATTCGAATTTGGAAGCGTATCCGGTGCTCTCGTCTCCAAGAGTATCGTACACTTCTTCATCTTCAGCACTTTCACCGGTATGAGCTTTCAAAACGTCGTTGTTACCAAATGCGATTCCGTCAGCGCCGGTAAAGGCAACGTACTCAATGGAAGCCAAATCTTTTTCGGTAATTCTGCGGGGAGCCTTATCAAAATAGGTGCTCAAGGTATCCAAAAGAACCTTATCCTCGATCAAGGAAGAACCCTGATTCCAAGCACCGATTGCAATGAAAGCCAAAACGACGATCAATGCAAGACAGAGGACGGAAAATCCGACGACCGTCTTAGTATTCTTTTTCTTATTCTTTGCCATTTTCAATTTCCTTTCTTGGAAAAAATAATACTCTTATAATGTACAACTTTTTCGAAAAATTGTCAACTGTTTCTCAATAATTCCCCCGAAACAATCATTGTTTCAACGGAAAAGGTTCTTTGATCCGTCAGGGCAATTTCATAACACTCCCCTACACGAACCTCGCCTTTTACGGGAGTTTTGGTGTAGATGAAGTTTTCCGTATAACCAAGCATGGCTCCGTCACGAACACGCTCGCAGAAAACGCGATAATGCTTCCCTACCCGCTGTTCGGAAAATTCGGTTCCGGATTTTTTTGCAATTTCCAAAAGCTGTGCACAGCGTTGTTTTTTTACCTCTGCCGGAACGGTTTGCTTCATCAAAGCGGCACGGGTACCTTCTCTGGGAGAAAAGGGAAAAATATGGGTATGAAGAAGTTTCGCCTTCTGCACCAAAGAAACGGAATCTGCAAAATCCTCGTCCCTTTCACCGGGAAAACCACAGATCAGATCCGCAGACAAACCTGCATCGGGGAAATAGCGGTAAATGTTGGAAACTGCTTCTTCTTCTGCACCGCGGTCGTATTTTCGTCCCATCAGGGAAAGAATCCGACTGCTTCCGCTTTGAAGGGATAAATGAAAATGCGGAAGAACTGCAGGAACCGAAGCCAAGCGCTTGCAAAACTCATCGGTAAATAGCGTAGGCTTTAAGGAACCGAAGCGAATGCGCTCGATTCCGCTGCGACGGGAAAGCTCCTCAACCAAATCGCAAAGGTCGGCGGGCTCGTCAAAATCCGTTCCCCAAGCACCCGTTTCGATGCCTGTCAAAACGATTTCACCATAGCCGTTTTCACGAAGGCGCTCCACCTCGCTGAAAATATCCTCCGCACAGCGAGAACGCACTCTGCCCCGCACAAGCGGAACGTAGCAATAAGTGCAAAAACTGTTACAACCGTCCTGAATTTTCACAAAAGCGCGGGCATTATGGCTTCTGCAAAGCTGCATCGGCTCGTAGGGACGCGGACGGGAAATATCCTCCCGAAGGTCCAATCTCTCACGTTCCGACAAAGGCAGGCTGCAATACGCCGACAAAACAGAAGCAAGCTCCCCTTTCCGCGTATTTCCTGCCAAAACGTCCACGTTGCCGAAAAGGCCAAGCGAAGCTCGTTCCCCTTGGGGAAAGCAACCGCAAAGACAAACTACCACATTGGGATTTGCCTCTTTTTTTCGAAGAATGCGACGAAGAAGCTGTTTTCCCTTGCGAACACTTTCGCCCGTAACGGCACAGGTGTTGAGAAAATACAGATCGCAATCTTCGTCCACGGAAGCTTCCTCGAAGCCCGCGGACAAAAGACCCTCCCGTACACATTGGGTTTCGTATTGATTCACACGGCAACCCAAGGTCAAAAAAGAAACTTTTTTCATATCAATAAACGTAATCGAATTCCAAACCGTAAATATCCACGGTATCGCCGTCCTTGACGCCTGCCTTCTGCATGGCATCCTCCACGCCGGAGTCCTTCATAACCTTCTGGAAGTAACGAACCTGATCACGGTCAGCAAAATTGATCTGTTGAATAAACTTCGCAAGCCATTCGCCCTCTACAACCCAAACGTCGCCCTCACGGGTAACGGTGGTTCTTTGGGTCTTGTAATCGGGTTCTACCTTTTCTTCCTCTACGTAGTCGGCCTCATATTCCTTCAGGGGAGGAAGGGCGGAAAGAAGTTTTGCGGCCTCCTCGATTACCTCGCGGATTCCGATTCCGCTTTCTGCAGAAACGTAAAACAGTTTCCATCCGTTGCGATCACATTCTTCCTGCAAAGCAAGACGGGTTTCATCGGAAATACCCAAATCTTCTTTATTGGCAACGATGATCTGCGGATGAGAAAGCAGTGCGGGATCGTAGGTCTCCAGCTCTTTGTTGATAATACGAATATCCTCCAAGGGATCTCTGCCTTCACTGCCGGCACCATCTACGATATGGACAAACAAGCGGCAACGCTCTACGTGGCGCAGGAACTGATGACCGAGGCCTGCGCCTTCCCCGGCGCCTTCAATGAGACCTGGAAGATCCGCCATAACGAAATGACGCTCGGAGTCCAGCGCAACAACACCCAAAACAGGGCTGAGGGTAGTAAAATGATATGCAGCCACCTTGGGACGGGCGGCACTGGCACGGGAAATAAAGGTGGATTTACCTACACTGGGGAATCCAAGCAGACCCACGTCGGCAAGCATTTTAATTTCCAGCGTAATTTCACGCTCTTGCCCGGGAAGTCCCGGATTTGCAAACTGAGGAACCTGACGGGTCGGGGTGGCAAAGTGAGCATTGCCCCATCCGCCTCTGCCGCCTTTTACGGCAACAAATTCCTTATCACGAGAAAGATCGAACATAATCTTTCCGCTTTCTTTGTCACGAATAACGGTTCCCGGAGGAACGGTAATAACAAGATCTTCTCCGTTTTTGCCGTGGCAACGTTTGCCCTTTCCGTCTTCGCCGTTTTCAGCAACGAACTTTCTCTTATAGCGAAAACGAATCAAAGTATTTTCACCTGGATCAACGCGGAACACCACGTTTCCGCCGTGACCGCCGTCACCGCCGTCGGGGCCGCCTTTCGCAACGTATTTTTCACGACGGAAAGAGACGGCTCCGTTGCCGCCTTTTCCCGCTTTGATGAATATATCTGTTTTATCTACGAAGGATGACATATCTAACACCTCCCATAACTATGAAAAAGGGGTACGTCCAAGAGACAACCCTTTAGACATACCCCTCTAATTCCTTGAAATTTAGTCGCAGTATACGCTAACTTTCTTTCTACCGCCTGCCATAGCCTCATACTTTACAGTACCTGCGGCAAGAGCAAACAGAGTATCGTCGGAACCGATGCCAACATTCATACCGGGATGAATATGAGTTCCTCTTTGACGAACAAGGATGTTGCCGGCGATGCAAGCCTGACCGTCAGCCTTCTTTACGCCCAGTCTCTTGGACTCGGAATCTCTGCCGTTCTTGGTAGAGCCGACACCTTTTTTGTGTGCAAAAAATTGCAAACTAATTCTAATCATCGTAGTACCCTTTCTTTTACTTTTTCGTTCTGATCGAAAGATTCTCCGGATACACTTGTGCCAAATCCTGCAGCTGGATATAAAAACCACGCAGGATTCCTTCCGCACCGTAAGCCGCTTCCTCGGAAACGGACTTGAGTTTGCAGGAAATCAAAGGACGTGCCTCGTCAATCTTTAAAGCAAGCTCTGCGGAAAACACCTCGGAAAGCGTATTGATGACAAGACTTGCCATCGCGCTGACCGATGCGCAGAGAACGTCACTGCCTGCCTCAGCAAGACCGGAATGACCTTCCACGGAGAACGCAAGAACTTTGTTATCACGGATAACAAATTCCGCACAAATCATTATTTTGCGATTTTGGTGATCTGAACCTTGGTGTAGGGCTGTCTGTGACCCTGCTTCTTTTTCTCGTTCTTCTTAGCCTTGTAGCGCAGAACAACGATCTTCTTCTGCTTACCGTTCTTAGCAACGGTAGCTTCAACGAACGCGCCGGAAACTTCGGGAGTTCCTACAGTAAAGTTTTCACCGTCGGAGATAGCGAGAACCTTGTCAAACTTTACAGTTTCGCCTTCCTGTGCGTTGATTTTCTCAAGGTATACGATGTCACCCTCAGAAACCTTGTACTGCTTTCCGCCAATTTCAAAAATAGCAAACACGAAAAGCACCTCTCTTTCTTTTATGTCTCGCTGATAGAGGCAAGCCGAAGCTTTTGAAAGCCTTTTACATGCGGCAAACTATTCTAGCATAGCAGGCATTTTATGTCAAGTGTTTTTTATTTTCTTTTCGCCACTTTCCCAAAATTTGCAATTTGTTCAAAATCTGAAAAATCTGCAAGAAAAAAAGCCCCTCTTCGGGGCTTTTTCTCAGGTGTGGCTTTCGATGTAATCCGCTACTGCGCGAACGGTCTTCAGCTCCATTACGTCCTCATCGGGAACGATGCTGCCGAATTCGCTCTCCAGCGTCATAAGCATTTCAACAACTTCCAGGCTATCTGCTCCAAGATCATCCAAAATGCTTGCATCGTCATCGATGGTCGCAACATCAAGACGAAGCTGTTTTGCCAACAGGTCTTTTACTTTTTCGATCATAATATCTCCTTATCTATCTCTCGCAAGCGAGATGACTTTTACTTTTTCGGTGTCCGAGGACATGCATATTTTACACAAAGCACCGTCACTTGTCAAGATTTTTTCTTCTGCAGAGGTGCTTCGTGCAAGTTCTTACATTAATTTATATTCAACTTCCGCAAAAACGTCGTCCATACTGCTCTTATGCAGGTAAAGAAGAACTGCATACAGCCCCCATTGCAGGAATACCACAAGGTCGCTTCTGCCCACGAAAAGGTACTGGCAGGCGCTAAGCAGTGCCACCAAAAAGCCTAGGGAGAAAACCACGATCCCCCGTTTTCCGTACGTCTGACTCGTGTACGCCGCCGTGCATTTTGAAACGGCAAGAAGGGTCAATACCAAAGGAAGAACGGTAAAAATCAGATGAAGGGCGGTTGCCACCCAAGCCACGGGCTCATAGGGGAACAAATACGGGAAATTTCCCGTGGTAATGCCAAGGCGCACAAGGCGAAAAGCAAATGCGAAAAGCTCCGCGGCAAAAGAGACGAGGGTCAAAGCAAGATAAAAAACGGGAATCTTCACAACGGAAGAAAGGCGCTTCAAGCCGAGAAAGATAAAAAGGGCAAAGAGAGGCTTGGGGATCATATTGATAAAATCCAGATACAGATCCGCCAAACAGATAAAGGCAAGGAAAAACCAGAAGAAAGCCCCTTTGATCGCAAGACGGGTCTGAAGGGATTCGTTTTCCGACACGTTTTCCCGATAAGAAGCCAAAACGTTTTCGCAAAATGCCCGATCCTCTTTGCAACGCTTCAAATACGCCTTGAGGATCCTTGCGGTATAAATCCCCAGAAAAACGAGAAGAAGCGCGCCGAAAATAAAGAGAATGCTGCGCACGGAACGGAAGGAGCGAACCATTGCGGTATAGTTTTCCACCTGATCCCCTTCCGCATCAATATTGGTATAGAAAATCACGGGAAGCTGGGGCAGGAAGTTGATCGCGGCTTTCGCCATAAAAAATACCAAGGTAAAATTGCGAACCAGATCGTAAGACTTCAAAACCAGATCCCCGTTCTTACGGATGGCAAGATAATGGAGTCCCTTGAAGGCATTGTCGCAAAAAAGCCAGTACATCCAGAGCTCCGCTACGAGGAAGAAGAAGCAAACCGTCAGCCTCGTGCTTTCAATGCGGGTGGAAAAGGTAATGGTGCAGGCAAGGAGCTTGAGCACGCTCGTCAAGGACAAAAACAGCGCCCACTTTCTGGCGGATGCAATTCTCTCCTCCAGAAGCGCAAGCTTGGAAAGGCCGCGCGCTATGAGAAAAAATCCGATAAAATCGGGAAAAACATCCAAAGTGATCAATTCCGGATTGATCAAAAATAAAAATCCAATAAAAATCAGGCCGGTACCCATATCAATCCTTTCTCAATCGGTAATGCGGATCAAGGCGCGAACCATTGCAATGGCAGCATACCATACCAAAAAGACCATAAACAGATTGTCAAGCTGTGACAGCACGTTGAAAACGCCTGTCATTTCTTTTAATATAACGTAAATAAATGCCACAACTGACGCTAAAATAAGAACGTCTTTTTTATTAATTGAAAGAGACATTCTTTTTTTAATCATAAAGAATGTGACAAAAGCCAAAATAG
>JAZOSM010000090.1:0-16841 GCA_045657125.1 Eubacteriales bacterium | reverse complement strand
CGCTGAAAGAAGTATGATTCATTTAGCTCCGTTCGAGGGTCTTGTAGAACATCACGCTTTTTGTCAGGAAGCGGGTGTTCCTTTTGAAGAAGGTGCTGTAGGCTTTAAAATTTTTTCTGATGAGGAAAATTTGGGCCTTTGTCAAATTAAATTCGTGGGCGAAGCGGCATATATTTTGAATCTTTGCTCAATTGAAAACAGAATTTCCGTTCAGATGCTTGCAAACGTGTTTACAAGTTTGGTAGAATTCTTAAAGCGAGTTGAGATTGAATCCATTGTCTTTCCTGTTCAAAGTGAAGATGACGTTACGATCGCAGAAGCAGTTGGTTTCGATCGTGTAGGCGATACGCTTTTTGTTTTTGATTTTCCGCCGACTGACGGCGAGGAAAATGGTGAAAGTAATTTTTCTATGCAATAAAATCTATTTGGGGCCGTAAAGGTTTCGACGGGGTTTTTGAAGCAAGATAAGCGGGTAGAGTCGCAGACACTCTTCAAAACTGCAAATTTTAAAATTAAACGCTAACAATAGAGTAGCTCTCGCTGCCTAATTAGGCGGCCATCCACCCGAGAAGGACCGCGAGCTCGGCTTGGGTGTCACATTAGCGGTGAACGTAGTCAGATTAAGCTTTGCGTTTGATTATGTATTGATGAAGCTACTGCGTGCGTAGCCTGTCGATAGGCGCCGTATTGCGGGAATTTAAAATATCGTCTGCACCCGGAGAAAGTTTTGTGAATTGAATTTCGGACAGGGGTTCGATTCCCCTCGGCTCCACCATATTAGTGCGATGGTTTTGATACGAAACCATCGTACTATTTTTTATTGAATTAAAGCAAAATTTCAAAAAGTTCGCTTTATTTGGTTCGTTAAAACGATTAAATTACTTTAAAGTGTTATGCAATATTCTGAATGCTTTTTATTACTTTTTTGCATAATGCAAATTTTGTTTAAATATTTACAAAGGTAAGAATGGGTGTTATAATGTAAAAAAATGGATTTTAGAAAGGTTAATTGACATGGATTTTAGAATTGAGTCCGACTCGATTGGCAGCAGAGAAGTACCTGTTGATGCATACTATGGCGTGCAATCTTTGAGAGGACAAGAGAATTTTGATATCAGCGGTCAAAAAATGCGTCCTGAATTTATTTGTTCTTTGGCGCAGATTAAGAAGGCTTGTGCAATTTGTAATTTTTCAGTTGGTGAATTGAGTGAAGCAATGAAAGATGCAATCTGTCTGGCTTGCGATGAGATTATTGACGGTAAGTTCCATGATCAATTTCTTTGCGACCCCATTCAAGGCGGTGCAGGAACTACTGCAAATATGAATGCCAATGAAGTGATTGCAAACCGTGCTATTGAATTGCTCGGCGGTATTAAAGGCGATTACAGTGTCGTTCATCCCAATGATCATGTAAATCGCGCTCAATCTACCAATGACGTAATTCCTACCGCGGCAAAGATTACTACTGCTGTGTTGCTTCGCAGAGCGATGTTCCAGCTTGAGCGTTTCCGCGATGCTTTGAAGACAAAGGGTGACGAGTTCCACCATGTTATCAAAATGGGGCGTACGCAAATGCAAGATGCAGTTCCGATCCGCCTGGGTGATGAATTTGCGGCATATAGCAGAGCAGTTTCCCGTGATTTGCGTCGCATGAAAGCCGTAATTAAAGAGATGTTTGACATCAATCTTGGCGGTACTGCGATTGGAACTTCTTTGAATACGAATCCCAATTACGTGGTTGCGCTTGCTCCCACTCTTTCTGAAATTTGCGGATTTCCCTTGAATAAGGCTGAGGATTTGATTGACGGAACACAGAATCTTGACTCCTTTGCCAACGTTTCTTCTGTTTTGAAGACCTGCGCGATTTCTTGTTCAAAGATTTCCAATGACCTTCGTTTGATGTCTTCCGGTCCTCGTTGCGGATTCGGTGAAATCAATTTGCCCCCCATGCAAAACGGTTCTTCCATTATGCCCGGTAAAGTAAATCCCGTTATCCCCGAGGTAATGAGCCAAGCTGCATTTTCCATTATTGGTAACGATTTGACCATTACGATGGCGGCTGAAGCAGGGCAGCTTGAATTGAACTATGCTGAACCTATTTTGTATCACAAACTTTTTGAGTCCATTATTGCTTTGACCGGCGCATTGAAAACAATGACCGATAACTGCATAACGGGCATTACTGCAAACGAAGAACGCTGTCGTGAGCTTGTTGAAGGTTCTGTTGGTATTATTACTGCAATTTGTCCCAAGATCGGCTATAAGGAATCTGCAGATATTGCAAAGAAAGCCATTAAAACAGGCGAAAGTGTTAAATCTGTTTTGAAAAAGAAGAATATTATGACTGACGAAGAAATCGAGGATGTTTTAGATCCTAAATCTATGGTATAAAAATAAACAGGAGCCATTAGGCTCCTGTTTATTTTATTACGTTCACTTGTTTAATTCCGTAATATTGCAAAACGTCTAAATGTTCTTTTGTAATTTCTTCTCCGCAAATGACAATTGGAATTGCCGGGGGACAGGTAACGCCCGGTTGCGAAAGCACACGTCCAACGCTTTCTTCTACATCGAGAGTTTCAAAAGGAGACAGCATTGCTTCGCGAGGCGTGGTGCGTTTGTTGGAGAAGGGAATTGCCGGTGGAAATGCAAGGATCGGTGCTTTAGGTGGAATTTCGGAGAAAATCTTGATTATTTTCAAGAGTGTTTCATCACCTTGCTCTGGAGTGAGCATCAAAACGATGTGGTCGGGATCACAAAATTCCACAAAAAGGCCTCTTTTTTGAAGCAGTTCCGAAAGATCCGTTCCCGTATAACCGTATGACTTTGTAAGGATCGTGATTTTTATGGGTTCGTTTGTTACTACTTGAAAACCAATTCGCTTTAATTCTTTTTTTAAATCCACCACTTTTCCGCAAAACTCATAAAGCTTTTTTCTGTAGTCTCGATCAAGGTATGCATTACAAAGATCGAGGGATTGGAGAATGAGGTATGACGGACTTGTGGAAGCAAATAAGGAAAAAGAGGCGTTGGCATATTTTTTTAAAATCTTCGGTGCAGATTTGGATATGTGCAAATAAGCTCCTCCCGTTAATACGGGCAAGGTTTTGTGTGCGGAATCGCATACAATGTCTGCTCCGAGATCCAAAGGGTGCAAAGGCTCGGGCAAAAAGTGTAAATAGGCACCGTGTGCATTATCTACCATTAAAAGAGCGTCGTGCTCACGGCAAACTTTTGCAATGCGCTTTACATCGATTATATTACCTAAGTAGTCGGGCGAGGTTAAATAAACGGCTACAGGGGATTCTTCGCTTGTATCCATAAATTTTGAAAGTGTTTCCGCGGTAAGAGAAGAAGACAGAAGACATGAGGATTCTTCTTCAATCCAAATTGGATCTATGTCTAAATGGGCACAAGCGGTTATAAAAGATTTGTGTGCATTCCTGCTTGCAAAAATGATCGGCTTTTTCCGTTGTTCTTTTGCATAGAAAAGAATTGTGGAAAGCATTGCCTGAATACAAAGGGTTGCACCTTGGGTAGAGTACAGCGTTTTTTCGCTACCAAAAAGCTCAGAGGCGTTTTCCTGACTCATCTTTATGATTCCGTTTTCGTGATAGAGAAGATCAGCTCCGTCAATTTCGGTAATATCCAATTGTTCGAGACCGAGAGGACCTACGCCTTTGTGTCCCGGCATATGCATCCGAATTGGATTTTTGCTTTGGTAGTCTTTTACAAAATCATAAATGGGGGTATTCATTCTTCAAGGCTTTTCGAAACTTCGAGCATAATGGCGCATTCCATTCTCTTGCGGAATAGTTTGCAGCCGTATTCATAAATACCGTTGATGCTACCCGTGGCGTGATAAGCGTTGGCAGCACAACCTCCGGAACAGTATAATTTAGCCCAGCAATCGGCACATTCGGGTCTGGAATATACGTTACAAGCGAGAAATTCATTTTGAATCTTGGAATTATTGACACCGTCCCAAACGTTTCCAAGCAAAAACTTTTCGTCGCCAACAAATTGGTGGCAAGGATACAGATCACCCCAAGGGGTTACTGCCATATATTCTGTACCTGACCCACAACCTGAAACGCGTTTGTAAATGCAAGGACCGCCTTTCAGATCGATCATATAGTGATAAAAAGTAAAGGGTTTTCCGTCATTTCTACGCTCTTGCATAAGTTCAGCAAGTTTTTCATATTGCTCGAGAGCGATGGGGAGATCTTCCTCGGTTAATGCCGAAGGGTCGTCGGGAGCGCAAACGACAGGTTCCATGCTCAGCTCGGTGAAGCCGAGACGAAGCATTTCCTCGATGTCCTTAACAAAATCAGGATTATGATGGGTGAAGGTTCCGCGCATATAGTAATTTTTTCCGTTGCGGGCTTCAACCATTTTTTGAAATTTAGGAACGATCTTTTCCCAACTGCCTTTGCCGTTATAATCGACACGGAAACGATCGTGAACTTCTTTTCTTCCGTCAAGACTCAGAACAACGTTGCTCATTTCACGGTTGGCAAAGTCGATTACGTCGTCATCGATCAGCACGCCGTTTGTAGTCAAGGTGAAACGGAAATTTTTACCCGTTTCTTTTTCACGTTGTCTTGCATAAGAGACAAGCTCTTTAACAACGTCAAAATTCATCAAAGGTTCGCCACCGAAAAAGTCAACCTCGAGATTTCGTCTTCCTTTGGAGTTTTCAATCAGAAAATCTAATGCGCGTTTGCCCACCTCAAGGCTCATTAAGCCGCGCTCGCCCTGATACTTTCCTTGACTTGCAAAGCAGTACGAGCAGTTAAGATTGCAAGTATGCGCAATATGAAGGCAGAGAGCTTTCACAACGCCGCTTGTCTTTTCTTTCAAAGCATTTGCCATCGGAGAAAAGGTATCGGGAGTGAAAAGTTTGTTTGCATCTTTAAGCACGGTGATCTGACGATAGCACTCCTCAAATTCCTCGTCGGAAGCATCTTCAATATCTTTATATTTTTCCTTTAATCTGGAAATTAGAGCGTTTTTTTCTTCTGTTTCGTATCCAAGAATCATATCGTATGCGATTTCGTCAACCGCATGTACGGATCCTGAAAAAATATCCAAAACAATGTTGAGTCCACCCAATTGATAGCAATGAATCATAATTCTCCTATTCACAAAAAAAGCCGCCAACGGCGGCAATTTTTGTCAGTAATCAAAATTTGTTCTTACTTGTTTTCGCACTGCTGATTTGCAATGCCGCAGCTGGTCTTGCAAGCAGACTGGCAAGAGGTCTGGCACTCGCCGCAGCCGCCCTTCTTTGCGCTTTCACAAAGATTCTTGGTTTCGATGGTCTTAATATGTTTCATAATGATCCCTCCAAGGTTTAGATTATAGATATTATAACATGACTAATTCTCAAAGTCAATGAAAGTTTTGGGATTTTTTCATGGAAAACGGTGAATTTATTGTTTTTATTTTTTCTTTGTGATAAAATTTCTTCGGAGGATAGTATGAGGTATAAAAAAGTAATTTGTGGCAAATTTGTTTCCCGTCCAAATCGTTTTATAGCAAACGTTGAAATCGATGGAAAAACAGAAACGGTGCACGTAAAAAATACAGGTCGCTGCAAGGAACTTCTTGTAAGCGGCGCTGAAGTATATTTATCCGTGGCAGATAATCCTGCACGAAAAACAAAATACGATTTAATTGCAGTTCAAAAAGCGAGTTCGAAAGGGTCTGTATTGATCAATATGGATTCCCAAATTCCAAATGATGTAGCGTTTGAATGGATTAAATCGTCAAAAATATTTTCAGCTTCTGCTCAATTTCGCAGAGAAGTTAAATTCGGTAATTCTCGGTTTGATATTGCACTGGAAGATGGAGAAAGACGAGCTTTTTTCGAGGTTAAAGGAGTAACTCTCGAGACAGATGGCGCCGCTATGTTTCCCGACGCCCCGACTGAGCGCGGTGTCAAACACATTTTGGAATTGATTCGAGCAAAACAAGAAGGATATGAAGCGTATTTGTTTTTTGTAATTCAAATGAAAGGTGTAAAATCTTTTTCACCCAATAAAAAAATGCATCCGCGGTTTGCCGAGGTTTTAAATTTGGCTCAAGAGGCGGGCGTTAAAATTTTAGCAAAGGACTGTATCGTAACCCCTGATTCTATTGAAATTGATTCGGACGTTCCATTGAATTTTTAAGAGTTTGTTTTATTCTTTTCTTGCCGTTCATATAGTTTTTTGAATGGAGGCGAGAAAGTGTTTCGCATTGAAAATTTGGAAAGATTGAATAGTGTCCTGAACGGAGTTCTGTTGCCCGTCATTTTAATCGGAGTGGGAGTGTTTTTAACGATCCGATTAGGCTTTATTCAAGTTCGAGGTTTCGGAAGTTTCTTTAGTTTTTTTCATCGGAAACGCCGTTTGTTAAATCAAGAGAAAAAGAAAAGTTTTGGTGTTTTTGAATCCGTTTCCACAGCCTTGGCTTCTACCATCGGAACCGGTAGCATAGTGGGGATCGGCGCCGCGATAAAAATGGGCGGCCCCGGCGCTGTATTTTGGATGTGGGTTAGTGCTTTTCTTGGTATGGCAACAAAATACACCGAGATTGTTTTAGCAATGCATTATCGTCAAAAAAATTCAAAGGGATTTTATGTTGGCGGTCCTATGTATTATTTGTTGCATGGATTGGGGTCGAAAATTTTGGCTCTTTCTTTCAGCGTATTATGCATTTTAGCTTGTTTTGGTATGGGGAATACAGTGCAAGCAAACGCCATCTCCGAAGCTTTGTATCAGCGATATGATTTGAATAAATATGTTTGCGCCGTTCTTTTGATGGTTCTCGTGGGTGCTGTTATATTGGGAGGTGTCAGTCGAATCGGGTCATTCGGTGCAAAGCTTGTTCCCCTTATGTCTGTTATTTATATCGGCTGTTGTGTAGTTATTTTGGTCTTAAACGCAAATAAAATTCCGGAAGTGTTTCGATCGATTGTTCGTGAAGCCTTCTCGCCACCTGCGGCGATTGGAGGAGCCTCCTCTTTTGGTATTTTTCTTGCAATGAAAAACGGCTTTTCGAAAGGTATTTTTTCAAACGAAGCGGGGCTGGGCAGCGCTCCCATTGCACACGCCTCGTCCGACGATGAAAATTTTAAAAAGCAGGGCGTTTGGGGAATGCTTGAAGTGTTTTTTACGACAGGAGTGATCTGCACTTTGACAGCTCTTGTCGTTTTGTGTGCAAACCCGACTGAACTCGTTTTTTCAAATGCTTCCACGTTGTCCTGCGACGCTTTTGAAACTGCGCTTCCGAGAATCGGCGGTTTTTGTGTTTGCATTTCAACGGTATTATTCTCATTTTCCAGCATTATAGGATGGGCATTTTACGGCGAAATTTGTTTTGATTTTCTTACAAAAGGCAAACGAGCGTGGATTCAGATTTATCGATTTCTTTTTGTTTTGTCGGTTTGTTTCGGTGCTATTGGGAACGTAGAGATAATTTGGAGTTTTTCCGAAGTTGTTAATGCATTGATGGCACTTGTAAATTTAATCGGCGTTGTTTTACTTTCGAGTAAGGTTGTCAATTTGAAAAATAAAATGTGAAAGTTTTTGTTTGAAAAACTTGATTTAATTCATTTGATTTTATATAATTGTTGAAGGAGGGGATATGCTATGAAAATTTATGATTTGACCCATACAATCAATGAATGTATGCCCGTTTATCCCGGAACCGAGCCTCCTTCCTTGATCGCGGCAAATTCTTATGAAACGGATGGATTTCGCGAAACAAAATTGTGTATGTTTTCCCACACGGGAACACATATAGATCCGCCTGCCCATTTGTTTGAAGGTAAAGTTACTTTAGATCAATTTGAGATCGGTCATTTTTTAGGAAAAGCACTTGTAATCGATTGTTCCGAGTTTAAAGAAGGTGAATTGATTCCCAAATCTGTTTTAACAAGGTATGGTAGTAAAATACAAGAAGTTGATTTTCTTCTGTTTCGAACGGGATGGGATAAAAAATGGGGAACGAACTCCTATTTTGGAGATTATCCCGTTCTTTCTATGGAGCTTCTTGATTTCATTCTTCAAGGGAATTATAAAGGCATAGGTTTTGACGTTATCAGTTTGGATCCCATTAAGAAATCGGCTTTGATCAGGCATCGCAAACTTTTGGAAAATAAATCCATCATCAACATTGAAAATCTTTGTAATTTAGAGGTGTTTGGAGATCGGATATTTTACTTTTCTTGTTTTCCGCTAAAGGTCGAAAATAGCGATGGAGCGCCTTGCCGTGCTGTTGGATGGTTTTTAAATGAAGGAGAGTGTAATGGATTTTAAGGATTTGATTGTTCAGAGACAATCTTGCCGCAAATTCGACTCAAATCGCGTCGTAGAGGAGGAAAAACTTCTTCAAATATTGGAGGCAGGGAGACTTGCTCCTTCGGCGTGTAACGGACAGCCGTATCATATGACAGTTTGCCGAGGGGAACTAAAAAATTCGGTTGCACTTGCGACCAAAGGTGTTGGAATCAATCATTTTGTTTCGGATGCGCCGATTTTGATTGTCATTTCCGAAACCGACTATGTGAAATCGGCTTTGATCGGATCGAAACTTAAGAAAAACGATTATCGGTCTCTTGATATTGGTATTCTATCTGCGCATTTAACGCTGATGGCGCAAGAACTCGGCGTTTCCAGTTGCATTTTGGGATGGTTTTCCGATGAGAAGATTCGTGAGATTTGTCATTTGGATCAACCTGTCCGACTGGTCATCGCCCTTGGATATGCCGCAGGGGATGATGTTTTACGTGTCAAAAAAAGAAAAGATTTTGATGAATTGATTTCTTTTTTAAATGATTAATAAAGGAGTAAAATAATGTATATCGGAATTTTAAACGAGAAGTATTCCTCCATTGAGTTTGAGTACTTTAAGAAAAATTTGAAAAAAGTTCCTGAAACGGTTCTTGACGGAAATCCTTTTTTGGGAGAACCTTTCCAAATTCACTATAATCATCTGACCTCCAACGGGCTTGATCTTGTTGTCAAGCTTTCGGAGACTTATCATATCAACAACATTGTAATTCATTTCGGTGAAAAATCGGCACCTCACGGCGTTGCATTGTATGACGTTCATAAGAAGAAGTGCTTTTCTGAATTTCGTGCCGAGACCGGCGGAAACATTACAAAGAGAAACGTTGTTCTTTCTGCGGAATGCGAATTAAACGAGTTTTTGATTGAATTTGATTCGGATTTTTCAAATATCAATATTGATAAAATTGACATTTATGGCGCAGATTTTGATGGAGAAAATCTTTTGCCAATACCTGCTGAATTTGTTGCAACTGGCGGCGAAATCTCCGCTGAGCTTTTGAAGACTGTTTCCTTTGAAGAGGATGTAGCAGAAATCGCTTTTGATATTTTCTGTGAAAAGATGCTTCGTTTGCATCGCATCAACTGTTGTGAAGATAAAGAGGGCTTTTTGCGTTTTGTTTTCGATCCCAACGAAAAAGCAAACGGATATAGCATTTGCATTGAAAAGGAACAGGCTGTTCTTTCCGCTTCGGACCTGAAGGGCTTTGTTCAAGGTGTGGAGACAATTGTAAAATTGATTGCAAATGGTGTTGTACCTCTTTGCCGTATCAATGATGCTCCTTTTTGTGAATTCCGCGGTGTACACCTGTTTTTACCTGCAGAAGAGGAGATGGATTTTACCAAGCGTTTGATCCGTGATATTCTTTCTCCCATGGGATATAACTTCATTATTATGCAGTTTTCTGCAGCTATGGTGCTTGAAAAACATCCTGAGATTAATGAAGGATTTTTGCAAGTAATTGATAAGATGAAAAAAGGCGAGTGGCCCGCTTTTCCCCACAGTGACGTCGGTGGAGGAAAACTTGTCAGCAAAGAGTCAGTGCGTGATCTCGTTGCTTATTCCCGCAGCTACGGAATTGATATTATTCCCGAAATTCAGTCTCTTGGCCACGTGCAGTATATGACGGTTTCTCATCCCGAAATCGCTGAAATTCCCGATGAGGATGAAAATGAAGTTATCGATGAACGAGTTGCCGACGTAAGACCTAAGAAATTCTACAAGCATTCCGCTTGTCCGATGAATCCCAAAACGTACGAACTTCTTTTTGACATTTGTGATGAAATCATCGAAGTGGTTGAACCTCGTGAATACGTTCATATGGGGCACGATGAAGTTTACGAAATCGGTGTTTGCTCGATTTGCAAAACGAAAGATCCTGCCGATCTTTTGGCGTATGATCTGAACAAAATTTATGACTATCTGAAAGCCAAAGGCTTGAAAATGATGATTTGGGCGGATATGCTTCAAAATTGCACCAAATATCTTACTGCCGGTGCCATCAATAAGATTCCTAAGGATATTTTGCTTCTTGACTTTATTTGGTATTTCCATCGTCCGAAAGATATTGAAAACTTCCTTCTTGAAAATGAATTTGAAGTTTTGTTTGGAAATATGTATTCCAGTCATTTTCCACGCTATGAATCCCGTATTCGCAAGAAAGGCGTTCGCGGCGGTCAGCTTTCCGGCTGGGTGAGAACGGATGAATACACACTTGCCAGAGAAGGAAAACTCTACGATTTCATTTACACGGGTTTGATGCTGTGGTCTGAGCAGTATTCGACTTATAACCGCTATGCGTATGACCGCATTATTTCCAAGAATTTACCGACCATTCGAGCACAAATTCAAGATGTTTCGTATCCCTCCTTTGAAGAAAATGTTGAAATTTCCGCAATTAAGAGCTCTGAAATTCTTTCGACGGAAAGCTGTCCCGACGGCTCGGAATTCAGCTTGGGCAAAAAGGCGCGCAGCTTGATTTTCGAACACGCAAGTTCAGATTTCTTAAGAAGATTGTGCTGGGTAGCAAATGAAAAAATAGCTTGTTATTCAATTTGCTATGCTGACGGCGAAACTCTTGAAATTCCCCTTTGCTACGGAGATATCATTTGCCATTGGGATCGCAGACAAAACGAGCCCTTTGATGCAAATTATTATCGACACAATGGTTACTGCGGCACTTGGTTCTCCGACGGAAAAAGAGTAATGACTGATCTCGGATTTGAGGGAACTGTTTATCGCTACGAGTGGATCAATCCCAATCCTGATAAGGTAATCGAAAAGATTGTTCTGAATACGGTTGAAAATGCAGATTCCGGTGTATTGGTTCATCAAATTTTTGCAGTAAAATAAAGAATAACAAGGCGTGATTTCACGCCTTGTTTTTTAGTTTGTTTAAAAGAGAAAGGGAAGTTTCGATGATCTTTGTTCCGACGCCGGGGAGAAACAAAGAGCTTTGAGATTCGTAACCGCTTTCCGAGAGCGCTTCGTCAGTCGGAAAATATCCTTCGGAGCCGTTTGCGTTACAGCAAGGGATTGTAATGGAAAATGGAGATTGTTTTTTGATTTCTCTGCCGATCTCTGTAAATGGTTCACCGGGAATGCCCACGAATGCAACCTCGTCAAATCCGACACAAACCAAATTAAGGTCAACGTGTGCGCCGCATTCCTTTAATCTTAAATATTTTCTCGCCATGACGATGCTGAAGGGATAAGAGGAAATGTCTTCGTATTTCAAAAATTTTTCTTGTATTTCGGTAGCAATCTCTACGTCCTTATCACTTCCTTTTGCAACGGCGACTTGAGCAAAGTCTTGACCGAAGAACACACGTTCTGACGAAATTGGTGTCATATATGTGTAAATGGATAACACAGCACCTGCCAAAACACGTCCCATGTGCTTGGAGTGCTCCACGCCCTTTTTAACGACACCGTTCATTTTATCGTGGTGGTTTACATCACCCTGCGCACCATTGAAAAAGATTACGTTAACCCCTTTTCCGTTCGCGGAAGTGTCAAGTGCTTTTTCAACGGCATCCCGCATAAATCCGGGCCAATCAGGACAAATTCCCGTGCCTCCGATTACATCGGGGTGTGAGGCAAAGCTTACGATTAAAATTTCGCTTTTTTGATCTCTTTCAAGCTTGATTAGGGTAACACTTTCATCGGGTGTTCCGATAGGACCTGCAATTTGGTCCATATCATCAAGTTTTGGATTTGTAACCGCAGATCCGTCTTTTCTTCTGAATCTTCGAATAAACGAGATTCCTTCCGCCTTGCCCTTTGAATAATAAGCCTGAGCGTCGGACAGATCTTTGATTGCTTCTTTGGCGCTATGACAAATCTTTTCGACAAAGGATTGATAATAGCTTTCGTCCCGAGTAAAGAAGCTTGGAATTTCGCTGATGACGGGCGCTGTGTGCGTGTGAATACACGCGATGTATACGGCTTCGAATGGAACTCCCGTTTCGGTTGAAACGCGCATTCTGATTTCGTTTGTATCCTTTTGAAGTATCTCGGAAATGTCCAAACTGATGGTCAGTACGGTGTTTATTCCGTCAGAATATGCAACGGTTGTTACGTAAAGGGGCTCGATTACGTGGTCGGAAAAACGTTCTCTGTAATACCCATTTAAATTTGCTCCCAAAGGGGGAGTAATATCAATTTTAGAATATCCTGCTTGCATAGTATTCTCCTTCATCTCACTTGGTTTTTATTATACTTGCCTTTTGGATGAAAATCAAGAATGCGTGCGATTTCTTTTCAATAAAAAGCGGAGGCTTTTGCCTCCGTTTTCATCATCCCTGGAAATTGATGTTATTTTCGTCTTTGTAGGAAAGAACCTTTGCAGGAACTCCGCCGACAATTGCATTTTCGGGTACGTCCTTGATAACGAGAGCGCCTGTGCCTACAAGAGCATTGGAATGGATCGTAATGCCACCAAGGACTATTGCGCCGCAAGCAACCGAGACGTTGTCTTCAAGGATCGGGGATTCTCCGTCTTTGTATCCGACTGTGACCTGCTGATATATTCTGCAGTTTTTGCCAATTTTCTTCGCGCTTATGATGGTGGCGAATCCGTGCTGAATGTACAAGCCGCCGCCGATCTCATCCGTATAAATATACAAGCTTTCAAGGGGCTTCCAAAGGATTCTTGCAATAAGTGAATGGATCAGTCCTGCAGCAGTGTATGATGGCTTTTTCAAGCGATGCTCGAGAAGATTGCGGAATTCCTTTTTGTACGTCAAATGCCAGTTTAGTGACTGAAACAGACCTGCATCTATTTGGTCAATTTCGTTCCAACGGGCAATATCTTCTTCTATAAGTTTCTTTTGCTTTGAACACGAAACACACAGGTAGACGGGGAACATTCTCGGATAGTTAAAATCGCCAATATCTTTTTTAGTTTTCCTTGTGCCTTCATTCTTCATTCCTTTTTCGTTAGATGAGCTGATTGTTATGAAATTATACCATAGGGAATATGTGCATACAATATCTTTTTATAAAAAACCTCCCTCGGTTTTTCCAAGGGAGGTTAATGTTGTTTAGCGAGCCATCATAATTTCAGAGATGATGTCAAGCACCTTTTGTTGGCATCCGCCGCATCCGATGGAGCAATGGGTGACATTTTTTACATCTTCGAATAATCCAAGAACTGAATCAAACTTCTTATGCGTTTCAAGCGCATTTGCGATATCCACATAACTTACTTGCTTGCAGTTACATACAATATAGTTTTCTTTCATTTTCTAACCTCCGAAATATGATGAGTAGGGAATTATTTAAAGTATCTGTTGAGCAGACCCTCAAACGCTCTGCCGTGACGAGCCTCGTCCTTTGCCATTTCGTGAACACTGTCGTGAATTGCACCAAGACCCTGTGCCTTAGCCATTTTTGCAAGCTCAAATTTGCCTGCACAAGCGCCGTTTTCAGCTTCAACTCTCATTTCAAGGTTTTTCTTGGAGGAAGCGCTAACTACTTCACCGAGCATTTCTGCAAAGCGGGAAGCGTGATCTGCTTCTTCATATGCAGCGGTTTTCCAGTATTCGCCGATTTCGGGATAACCTTCGCGGAAAGCAACTCTGCTCATTGCAAGGTACATACCAACCTCGGTGCATTCTCCCATAAAGTTTGCGCGCAGACCCTCGATAATCGCGGGATCAACACCCTCGATGATGCCAACTTCGTGCTCGGTAGCCCAAGATGCGGGTGCATCTTCGATCACTTCAACAAATTTTTCAGCGGGCTGCTTGCAAAGGGGGCAAGCTGCAGGGGCGGTTTCTCCAACAACGATTTCTCCACATACGGTGCATTTCCATTTTTTCATGATAATAATCTCCTTGAATTTTTAATTTCAAATCTTTAATAGGATTTGTTCTTGATAAGAGTATAGCATCTCAGGAATTATTTGTCAATACTTTTTTGAATTTTTTTCTATTGAATGAAAATAAATTTTGTGTTATACTGTCATTATCAATTTTCAGGAGGAAAATATGCATATTCCTTCATCGGATACCACGCAAATTTCCGTTTTAACTTTTGAAGACGCTCTGCTGGGCGTAGAAGCGAAAGACTATGATCCCGAGAAGTGGCTTTACGTACCCAATTTCTATTCGGAGTATCGTTATATCCTTGGTACGAAGGGAAAGAATCCTTTGATTTGCATCGGAATCAATCCCTCTACGGCGAAGCCCGACGATTTGGATAATACTTTGGCGTCCGTTCAACGCATTGCTTTACATAATGGTTTCGATTCTTTCATTATGTTTAATGTTTACGCCCAACGTGCTACTGATCCCGATCATATGGAAAAAGTTTTTAATCCCCATTTGCATCATGAGAATATGAAGGCTTTTCGCTACGTTTTGACTGCATCCGAATCAAAACCTACCATTTGGGCAGCGTGGGGGACGATCATTGAAAAAAGACCGTATCTCGTTTCATGCGTTCAAGATATGATAAAAATCGGTAAAAGTTTTGATGCTCGTTGGGTTTCGGTAGGGAACTGTTCAAAAAAATGCGGTCATCCACACCACCCTTTATATTTAAAGAAAGATTCCGGGATTGATCCTTTTGATATTGAAGCTTATTTGAAAGGTATGGAAAAATGAAAAGATTTCTTTGCTCTGTATTATTGATCCTTTTATTCGTTCCGTGGATTTCTTCGTGTTCATCTGTTACCATTCTCAATTCTGCGGATGCCAAGGAGAAAATGGAAAAACTCGGCTATTTTGTAAAAGTGGACGTCCAGTATGGCGAAATGGTTGAGGTTTATCAAATCGATCAGGTAACGATTCTGACTGCGGAAAAAGATGACGACTTTATTCAGGTATATTATTTTACGAATAAAGAAGATACAAATAAATTTTACGAAGACAGAATCCGTTCCTTGACCAGAAGTGTTGAGGTGGCGAAAAAGAACAAGTATTCTATTTATCGCGGGTCTAAAAATGCCGTGAATGATTTTTTGGGTTGATGTTATGGCAAAAGACGATAGAACGAATGTGATGCGACTGCTGGCTGGTGCCGGTATTGCTTTTACCGATCATAAATATGATCCCGATCAAACAGATGGGGAAGAAGTAGCAAAGCTTGTGGGAAAAAGTCCTGCGGAAACCTATAAAACCTTGGTAACGCAGGCATCTTCAGGGAAGAACTATGTTTTCGTTATTCCTGTATATTTGGAACTGGATTTAAAGGCTGCTGCTCGCGCTGTCGGTGAAAAAAGCATCGAGATGATTCCGCAAAAGAATCTGATGCCTTTGACGGGCTACGTGCATGGCGGCTGTTCTCCCGTAGGTTTAAAGAGAAATTTCCCCGTAGTTTTTGATGAAAGTTGCCTAGAACTTTCAGAAATGACGCTCAGCGCAGGCAAACGCGGAAGACAGGTTTCTGTTGCTCCGAATGACTTGATTTCTTATCTGGGTTCTACCACTGCGCCTCTTACCCGAGCAAAAACACTTTGAAAACTTGACAAATAGGGAATGCCTTTCTATAATTTATTCAATCCTTACGGCTTTCCCTTCGTATGCCTGCATAGTTAAATGGATATAACAGCCCCCTCCTAAGGGGCAGTTGTGGGTTCGATTCCCGCTGCGGGTGCCAGAAGCGGCGAGAGTGCTCTCGCCTAAGATAAGAGATAATAGATAATATTGAATAGATAAAAGATGATTTGCGGCTCACCGCCGCTTCATCTATTCGTTATTATCTGTTATCTTTTATCTATTATCTAAAAAAGGAGCCTATTAATATGGCACAAAAAAGTATTCTGTTAGATAAATCTTTACTTTTTGCCGCTAGAATAATCAAACTAAATAAATATCTTACTAAAGAAAAACACGAAACAGTAATAGCAAAGCAGATACTTCGCAGTGCAACGTCTATCGGTGCAAATGCCAAGAAGCTATTTACGGAATAAGTAAAGCTGATTTTATTGCAAAGTTGCAAATATCTCTTAAAGAAACCGCCGAAACTGAATATTGGCTTAGATTGCTTGCTTTATCTGAATATATAACTGATAAAGAAGGACAATCACTAATCGATGATTGCCTTGAAATTAAAAAGATTTTAATTTCAACTTTAAATACAGCAAAAGAGAATAAATAAGAATTTTTACTTTTCATGGCTCACTCATTTTCTTGGGTGAGTTTTTCATTTTTAGAGAGTAAAATAGAATCAAACTTTCACCATATCCTGATTAGCAGGAAATTAGCAGAAAATCGCCGTTTTGCTAATCGCCTGCTAATCGGATTTTTAGCATTTTTCTGCTAATTTGCGCAGGCGTATGCTCTATCCATATTCGCACATCAAATGTGTCATAGTAATCTAAATGAATTTTTATTAAACTCCAATAGTCCTTCATTCCGCATCTTGCAAAGCTCATTGGACATAGCGCTTCTGTCAACTGACAAAAAATCCGCAAGCTGCTGACGGTTGTATGGAATGGTGAAGTATGAGCAATTCTGTCGCTTGGCTTCTTCGGATAAATAGGAAATCAATTTTTC
>JAZOSM010000089.1:0-5131 GCA_045657125.1 Eubacteriales bacterium | reverse complement strand
CTTACCATCCATCGAACAGACGTGGTTTTGCTTTGGATGGAAGAAAGTGAACAGGAATGGGAAAATACCATTCGCTCCAGCCGTTTTACCATGTACCCCGTTTGTGACGGATCCATTGACAACGTTGTAGGCGTTCTTGATACCAAGATTTATTTCCGAATGGAGGATAAGAGCCGCAAAGCCGTTTTGGAAAAGGCAGTTCGTACACCTTATTTTGTTCCCGAGGGTGCCAAGGCAGACGTAACGCTGCGTAATATGCGCCAGAAGCGTGTTTCCTTTGCAGTGGTATTGGATGAGTATGCGGGATTTTCCGGTGTGATTTCCATCAAAGATTTGATCGAGCGTATCGTCGGTGACATTGAGGATGCGGACGAGCCTGAACAGCAACAGCAGATTCAGCGCATTGACGAACGCAAGTGGCGCATCACGGGAAATGCTACGTTGGCTGTTTTGGAAAAGGAAATGGACGTTGATTTGCCCGATGACTCCGAAACCCTCAGCGGATTGGTATTTACCCTTTACGGTGCCGTTCCCGAAGACGGTTCTACCTTTACCGTTGAGCACGAAGGAATCCGAATTCTTGTTACCGAGGTTTTGGAGCACCAGGTTACGGGAGCCGTAATTACCCTGCCCAAGACCGAAGGGGAAAAGGAAGAAAAAGAAGATTAAAAGAAAGCGACCCGACGGGGTCGCTTTTTTATGCAACAAAAGGCTCTTTTTTTCATACAATGAAGTAAGAATGAAAAAAAGGAGGGGAGAAGATGGATCGAGAACAGGATTTAATCCGTGAAATTGCATCCATGGATGATCATACCTTGAGAGAGGGGTTAAGTCGGGTTGCGGACCGTATGGGGATCGCTCCGAATCTTGCCGCGCTGTATCTTTCCGATTTGGGAAAGATCCGTGAGACGGTTTCGGGTCTGACTGCGGAGGATCTGGAGAAAATTCGCCAACACGTGGGCGAAGAAAATATGAACCAAATTCTTGACGGACTCAAAGGAGACGAGTAATGGACGGTTTTTCCGAAAAGCTGAAAACCGTATTAAACGATCCGGAAAGCATGGCAAAAATCACGGAGATTGCCCGTGGCTTTGCGGAGAAAAGACCCGTAACAGAACCGTCTTCGGCAGGAGAAATGCAGGCTGTCGCATCGCCCGATCCCATGGGGGAATTGTTGCATTCTCCCGCCATTGCCGAAGCTCTGCGACTTTTGGGAAACGGCAGTCGGGAAAGAGTTGCTTTACTGCAGGCGATGAGGCCTTTCGTCAAGGAGGAGAAAAAAGAAAAACTGGATAAAATCATCGGAACGATGAAAACGCTGGATCTGCTGACGAATGCGCAGAAACTGCTTTGAGAGGGAGGCGCGGAATGTATACGGGAACCTTGAAACGAGCTCCCTTTCAGCCTGACAGTACGATGTTTCAACACGCCGCCGAGCGCGAAGAATATATGAAAAATCTGCGTGACGTCGTGCCGCACGAGCAGAAACGGGAGTTTGAGAAAAAGCCTGAGAGCCTGGCAAAGCTTTTGGAGATTGTTTCTCCCGAGGACTCTGCTTTGATTGCTTTGGTGGTTTTTCTCCTTTGTGACAATACGGAAAACGACGTGGTGCTTTTGGGAATTCTTTTGTACGTGTTGCTTTCCAAATAAATGAAAAATCCCATTCCGAGGAATGGGATTTTGTTATGCTTTTTTTAATCTAAAATTGCACCCAGATCGCGAAGCTGCTTTTGCAGATCGTCTATGGAGATACTGCGCAGATCCGTGTCATTCTGAAGGGAAAGCGCCGCCGCGATACCCGCCGCCTGTCCCATAGCCATTGCGGCAGGCATACAGCGCATACCGCCCACTGCTTGGGATTCACAGGATATGGTTTTTCCCGCAACCAACAGATTGTTGCATTTTTTCGGAAGCATTGCGGAATAGGGAATGTAGTATCTGTTGGCGATTTCAATTTTGAAATTGCCTTTTTCGGATTCATTTCTGTTGTGAACGTCCATTCCGAAGCCGTAAACTGCGATGCGGTCGTCAAATTTCGTTCCTTCCGCTACGTCCTGTACGGTGATTTTGTAATCTCCTTCAATGTGGCGGCTTTCTCGGACACCGAAAACGGATGCCACCGCCGCTATTTTCGCATTTTCAAAACCGGGCGTTTCATCGTGAAGGATACGAAAAGCGTCCAATACCTGATGGCGCGCTGCACTGTGCGCATCCGTTAAGCTTTTTGCATTGGTTGCATCTACGTTGTAAACGTGGAAATGGTTGACTTTATATTTCCCTTTCGGGGTGCGATATACTTTCACCGGCCGTTCGGGACGCGTCCCGTGAGCAATGACGGTTTCTTCGTCTACGCCGTCTACCTCGAACATCAACGTTCCCGGTTGAGGAATACCGCTTGTTTCCTCTCCTTTGTACGTGGGGACGCCGGCTTTTTCCGCTACCGAAGCGTTACCCGTGCAGTCAATGAAGATTTTTCCTGCCACGCAAAGCATTCCTTGGGGTGCTGTGAGAACGGCGTAATTGATTTGACCGTCTTGGGCAATAACGTCGGCAAATTGGGTGTAGCAAAGAATTTCCACACCTGCTTCCCGCAGCATCTCATCGAGAACGATTTCCAAATAGAAGGAATCAAACGGTGTTACGTGGCGATGGTATCGCTTAATAAAAGAGGTGTAAATGGAATTGTTCTCTATGTTTTCGGAGGAAAATGCCGCGGAATATTTTTCAAGTCTTTCTACGATTTCGGCAAAAATACCTTTCACGGTGGGTTCTTCACCGTTGCGGTCAAAGTTTGTCATAAACGGTCCTACCAAAGCGGAGGTTGCCATTCCCCCGAGCATGGGGGCGGCTTCTACGACGAGGGTCTTCATTCCCTTGCGGGCGGCGGATACGGCGGCGCAGACCCCGGAAGGTCCGCCACCAACCACCACCACGTCGTATTCTCCGTAGAGGTCAAGGCTTTTGTGAAAGTTAATTTGCATAATTTTTTCTCCGTAAGACAGGCTTTGGTGAAAATTTCAGAATTGCGGTTTTATGCAGGTTCCTCGTCCAATGTGAATTTTTTCTTCCAGGCGCCTGTAAACCAACGAATGGAAAAGAAGGTTGAACGGCATACCCAGTCGGCAATCATTGCCCACCAAACGCCTTTGGCACCCCAACCGAGACTGACGCAGAGAACCAAAGACAGACCTAAGCGAAAGATCGCCATGGAAGCGATGCTGGAATACATGGGGAAGGCACTGTCGCTGGCGGCGCGCAGAAAACTGGGCAGAAGGAAGGACAGGGGATAGAATACCATAGCGCAGGGAAGGTGGATGCACAAAAGATCCGCCGCAAGTTGTACGGTTTCTTCGGAAAGGTTTTGGAAAATGCCAATGAAGGGATAGCGCCAGATAAGCAGTATGGTATTGAGAATTACCTGACCTGCGTAGCCGATGCTCAAAAGCTTAAAGGAATTTTTATAGGTCTGTTTGAAATCCTGTGCGCCGATGCATTGCCCGATTACGGTCATTGCCGCTACCGACAGGGCTGAATTGGTTGCCACCGTAAGGTTCGTCAGTGTATTTGCTGTGGAGTTGGCGGCAATCTGATAAGTGCCAAAGCCCGAGATCATGGAAAGAGTAACCACGCGTCCCAATTGGAAGATGCTGTTTTCTATGGCGGTGGGCAGACCGACCTTCAGCATACGAAGCATAAGCTTGGGTTGAATGTGAAAAATATCCTTCTTTTTCGGACGGAGGGGATAATGGTTTTTGGAAACGGCAAGCGCCATACAAGCAGCACCGATGACTCTGGAAAAGGCGGTGGGGATGGCAACGCCTGCAACACCCATGTGCAGTCCGTAAACGCAAAGTGCGTTTCCTGCGATGTTGGTTACGTTTCGAACCATACTGACGTAAAAGGCGGTTTTGGTATTTCCGTCGGCACGTAAAATTGCCGAAAACGCGCTATAGAGAGCAAGGAACGGGAACGAGAGGGCATTGTAGAAAAAATAGGTGGATGCCGCCTGCATAACCTCGGGAGTGATATCTCCGAAAAAAAGTTTTAAAAGTGTTCGGGAAAAGATCAGACAAAGGCTCATAATGAGCAAAGAAACGCCCATGGACATGGTAATGACCTGTCCTGTGGAACGCTGGGCATCGTCGGGACGCTTTGCTCCGATAAACTGGCTGGTAACAATGCCGCCGCCTGCCGCCAAAGCCGTAAAGAGGTTCAGCATAACGGCGCTGAGGTTATTGACCAATGAAACACCGGATACGGCAAATTCTCCTACGGAAGAAACCATAACCGTATCTGCCATACCTACCATAATGGCAAGATATTGTTCAAACAACAGCGGTATAATGATTTTTGTAAGTCTGCGATTGGAAAACAGAGTCTTGTCGGAACTTGTCATAACGCACCTCACTTTGTATTTTCCCTCAAAAAGAGTATATCACTCTACCGAAAAAAATCAATCTTTTTTACGATTTTCCCGGATAAAGTTTCTCGTAAAAGAAAAAGTTGACAGGAAAGTATGAAATATCTATAATTGAGCTGTCCAAAGAGGCTATATAAAAATAAAAAGTGAAGGACGAATGATATTATGTATCGGAAGATCATTTCTTTTGCAGTGGCAATCATTGGTAATCTGCAGTTAGACAAATTGGAATTTATCGATTAGGTCAATTTGTTAATCGGATTCTAATAGTAAATTCTCAATTTGCTCTTTTAATTTTTTTGTTGGTTTTATAAAAGCGAAATACAACAATATCCATACCAAAGGGAACATAACGATAGTAAGTAATGACATAACGTAGAAAGGAATAAACAAAATCATTACCATAAGATGCATTCTCAATACAATTGATACAGATGTAATTCCGTTTTCCTCAGTGATTTTTGCTTTTGCTACGGGAGCAAATGAATTTTGGGTGTGTCCGCCTGGAAAATGCTTTATGTTCTTTTCTCCAATAAAGAATCCGCACTCTGAAACACTACCATAGTAGTCTGTATGTTCGTAATCAACGAATGATGTAACTCTGTTTAGTATTTCTTGTTCTGAAAGTTTGGTTTTGATTTCGCATTTTTCAAAAAGAAACAGTCTTTGGAAAAATTTGTTCATACGTACTACCATTTGCCTCCATTCAAC
>JAZOSM010000088.1:0-6753 GCA_045657125.1 Eubacteriales bacterium | reverse complement strand
GTTCTCTTTGTAAGCCTTCTTAGCGGTCTTTGCAGCGTTCTCGTAGCCGATGTAGGGGTTCAGTGCGGTAACCAGCATCAGGGAGTTGTGGAGATTGTGGTGCATCTTCTCACGGTTTGCCTTGATACCAACAGCGCAGTTATTGTTAAAGGAGAGGATTGCCTCGGTCAGCAGACGTGCGGACTGGAGGAAATTGTAAGAGGTAACGGGCATGAATACGTTCAGCTCGAAGTTACCCTGAGATGCTGCCATACCAACGGCAACGTCGTTGCCCATAACCTGTACGGCAACCATAGTCAGAGCCTCGCACTGAGTGGGGTTTACCTTACCGGGCATAATGGAGGAACCGGGCTCATTCTCGGGAATGAAGATTTCGCCGATGCCGAGTCTGGGACCGCTTGCCAACCAACGAATGTCGTTTGCGATCTTCATCATATCAGCGGCAAGTGCTTTCAAAGCGCCGTGAGCGAATACCAATTCGTCCTTAGAGGTAAGTGCGTGGAATTTGTTTTCTGCGGTAACGAAGGTCTTGCCGGTGATTTCGGAAACAGCCTCGGCAACCTTTACGTCAAAGCCCTTGGGAGCGTTCAGACCGGTACCAACTGCGGTGCCGCCCAAAGCAAGCTCGCGCAGATGAACCAAAGAAGCCTTCAAAAGTTCCTTATCCTTCTCAAGGCTGGATCTCCAACCGGAGATTTCCTGAGAGAACTGAATGGGAGTAGCATCCTGCAGGTGGGTTCTGCCACTCTTAACGATGCCTTCGTTTTCCTTTTCCAGACGAGAGAAGGTGGAGATGAGCAGGTCAACTGCGGGGAAGAGTTTGTCCTCGATTACTTCTACTGCGGCGATGTGCATTGCAGTGGGGAAGGTATCGTTGGAGCTCTGAGACATATTGATGTCGTCGTTGGGGTGAAGAAGCTTTGTACCTGCGATCTCGTTGCCGCGGTTTGCAATAACTTCGTTGGCGTTCATGTTGGACTGGGTACCGGAACCGGTCTGCCATACAACCAAAGGAAAGTGATCGTTGAGCGCACCACTCATAACCTCGTCGCAAGCGGTCTTGATGGCGTTGAGCTTTTCAGCGGTCATCTTTTCAGGCTTGAGTGCGTGGTTTGCAATTGCGGCAGCCTTCTTCAGTACGCCGAATGCACGGGTGATTTCGCGAGGCATGGTTTCAATGCCAACGCCGATTTTAAAGTTTTCGTGGCTTCTTTCGGTTTGAGCAGCCCAATATTTGTCTGCAGGGACCTTAACTTCGCCCATAGAGTCGTGTTCAATGCGATATTCCATTTTTTATATCCTCCTTGTAATTGACTACGAATAGCCAATTTTATTCATTCTATTTATTTTACCAAAAATTAAAGATGTTTTCAAGTGAAAATCTTGTGCTTCGGATACTTAATTCGACATATCCTTATAATTTCAGTGATATATATAATATAAGTGGGGATATATGCGGTGCAATTTGCAGAAAAAAAGCGACGAAAACGAATGCGTTTTCGTCGCAAAGTTTTTTATTTTTGTCTGTAATCCGAGAGAAAGTCGCCCAAATCCATCATGGCTTTTCTCAGAATTTCTTTCTCGGGAAGCATTACGATGCGGAAATGGTCGTTGCCGAGATGGGCGAAACCGGATCCGGGAATAATGAGAACTCCTTTTGCGTGGAGCAGATCCAGCGCAAACTGCGTATCGCTTACAATGTGGAATTTTTCTTTGTCAAGTTTGGGGAACAGGTAAAAGGCGGCGCGGTTTTTTACGAAGCTGATACCGTCAATTTGATCCAAAACCGAACAGGTTGCCTCTCTCTGCTCGTAGAGACGTCCGCCGGGGATCAGCATGCTTTGTGTGGATTCGGGATCCTGAAGTGCTGCGGGGATCGTCAACTGGGGCAAAGCGCCTGCACAAAGTCGCATGGATGCCAGCTTCATCAAGCCTTCCCGAAGGGTGCGTTTTTTTTCGTCCGGACCGGACAGAATGCTCCAACCGCTTCGCCATCCGCATACGATGTGGGACTTGGAAAGACCGTTGAAGGTAACGCATAAAACCCGATCGGAGTGAGCCGCGGTAGAAACGAAAGGATCAGGCTCGATCAGGAGACGGTCGTAAATTTCATCGGAGAAGATCATCAGATCGTGTTCTTCGGCAAGCTCGACGATCTTTTTTACCACCTCTGCAGGATAAACGGCGCCCGTGGGGTTGTTGGGGTTGATGATCAAAATGGCGCGGGTGTTTTTCGTGATTTTATTGCGGATGTCCTCAAGATCGGGAATCCATCCGTTTTTCTCATCGCAAAGGTAGAATACGGGTGTGGCGCCTGCAAGATAGGTGCAGTTTTCCCACAGGGAATAGTTGGGGCACGGAAGCAAAATTTCATCGCCTTTTTCCAGGGTAGCCAGTGTGATCATTTGCACCATTTCGCTGACACCGTTGGAAAGAAAAACGTCGTCGGGGATAATGTTTTTAATTCCGCGGGAACTGTGGTAAGCACAAATTGCTTCTCTGGCATTTTTCATTCCCTTTACGTCGCAGTAGGCGGTGGCGTTTTCCATTCCTTCCAGAATGGCGCGGCGCACGCTTTCCGGCGCGGTAAAGCCAAAGGAGGCGGGATTGCCTGTATTTAATTTTAAGACCTTTTGCCCGTCGCGCTCCATTCGCAGTGCTTCTTCGTACAAAGGACCGCGGATGTCGGAACGGATCAGGCTGAGTCGCTCGGTGATTTTGGGATAATTCATTCTTTCCTCGCTATGGTTTAATATTTTTCGATTTCTTATGTTACCACAGATTTTTTGATAAATCAAGTGCTAGACCGAAAATTTTTCGGTAAAGCATAAAAAATATCGAAAAAACAAAGAATTTTGGGGTTTAAGACAAAAATCCATCAGGAAAAACGCCCTTGTCAAGTATTTGAAAATGTGATATAATGTTGTCTGTTTTTGAAATGAAAGGATTTTTCTTGAAATGGATCGAAAAAAAGAACTATTTGAACACGTGCCGGTTCCGAAGGCCCTGGCCACTTTGGCGATTCCCACGATCATCAGTCAGCTGATTACCATGATTTACAATCTTGCCGATACCTTTTTCATCGGTTTGACCGACGATCCTTACAAGGTGGCATCCGCTACGCTGTCGTTTGTTTTGGTGTTTGGTATGAACGCTCTTGCCAATCTCTTTGGTGTGGGCGGCGGTACGCTGATTTCACGACTGCTTGGAAAAGGTAAGCCGAATGAGGCAAAAAAAGTATCCGCCTTCAGTTTCTACGGAACGATTTTGATTACCCTGATTTACTCATTGGTTTGTCTCCTTTTTCCCACTACGATTTTGAATTGGGTAGGCGCAAGTGCCAATACCTACGATTATTCTTACGATTATATGCTGTGGGTAGTGGTTGTAGGCGGCATTCCCGCAACTTTGAGTATGGCAATGGCGCATTTGCTCCGCAGTGAAGGTTATGCCAAGCATGCCAGCATCGGTTTGGGAATGGGCGGAGTTCTGAACATTATTCTTGATCCTTTGTTTATGTTTTATATTCTTCCCGACGGTCAGGAGGTTACGGGTGCGGCGATGGCTACCTGTATTTCCAACGTCTTTGCAATGACCTTCTTCCTTTTCGTTTTGTTCTCTTTGAAAAAAAAGACCGTGCTTTCCATTCACCCCAAGTATTTTATCCCGGGATTTTCTTACGTTCGGGAAATTTTTGCAACGGGTATTCCTTCTGCCTTGAGCGCACTGCTTGCTTGCATTTCCAACCTGTTTCTCAATAATTTTGCATCCAGCTACGGTGACGTGGAACTTGCGGCGCTTGGTATTGTGAAAAAGATCGATATGCTTCCCCTGAACGTGGGCATGGGTCTTTGCCAAGGTATGATTCCCCTTGTGGCGTATAACTATGCGTCGGGCGACCATCAAAGAATGAAGAAAGTGATTTCTACCTGCCGTATTGCGGGAATGTCCTTTGCATTGATTTGCGTGTTCTTTTTTGAAATTTTTGCCAAGCAGATCGTTACGGTTTTCATCGGTGACGCGGCTACCGTGGCATACGGCGAGATTTTCCTGAGAATTTGCTGTGCGGCAACTCCCATTATGTTTTACAACCTTTTGGCTACGTTTTCCTTACAGGCGATGGGTAAGGGACGCGAATCTCTGCTCCTTTCCGTTTGCCGTCAGGGACTTGTAAACATCCCGTTGCTGTTCCTCTTGAATTCCGTGTTTGGTCTGTACGGCGTGGTTTCCACTCAGTTGGTTTCAGACTTTGTTACCATGGCGATTTCAACGACTTTGACCGTCATCGTGTTCCGACGTATCAAAGAAGAAACTCAAGAAATTTAAACAAAAAAACGGACAGATTCTGTCCGTTTTTTTATGCAATCAGATTTCCGTATTTTTCGAAATAATAGAAATGCTCGGTTAAGGGGAGTGTGTAGTAAGCGGCATTTCCCGTGCGACCGATTTGCAGCCACCGTCCGTGCTTTTTGACCAGGTCTCCTTTACGTCCCCACCACGCGCAGGGCAGGGTGTCGTAAGTATAGTAGATTCCGTTTTGCACACCGGAATCGGTTTCCTTGGAGTAGGAAAAAATCACGCTCTGTCGGGAATTACCTGCCGTTTGGAAAAAGATCAGGCGAAATCCGTACTCCGTCAAAGCCTTTTCCAAAATTTCGTTTTCGATTTCCTCGCGGTCGTCGCTTTCTTTTATGTAGGAAACCAGGCGCGGGGGCTTGGCTTCTTCGCCCTCTTTGGCTTCGGGGGCTTCCATGGCAACGTAAATGCGTTCTTCACCGAATTTCTCCATTTCCGATACGCATTCGAGAAAGAAGTCTTCGTTCGCCACCAGCATTTTTTCACAGCTGTTGGCGGTTTTTGCGGGAGTGCCTGTACTGCAGGCAGAAAGGCAGAGGAGAGATGTGAGAAAGAAAAGGGAAAGCCGTTTCATACTTTGTTCCTCCCGTATTCTATGATGCCTTTTTCATACAAAAGGTTGGTTTCGGCGGTGCGGCAACCGTTTTCGTCCTGAATCACAAAGGGCGGGCGGCTTTTCAATTCGGGGTTTGCCCCTTTTACGCCGCGTACCAAAATCAGATCGGGTGGGCTGTCGGGCTTTGGTGTTACGAAAACGATGTTTTTCGGTTCCAGATCAAATTCCCGCATGGCGGAAAAGAGCTCTGCCATCCTTGCCAAACGGTAAACGCAATAGAAGTCGCCTTTGTCTTGCAAAAGGGATGCGGCACTGCGGCAAACGTCGCGAATGTCGCAATGAATCTCGTGACGGGCAATGCGCTTTTTTTCATTATCGTTGACTTTGCCCGATTCCTTTTTCATATAAGGAGGATTTGTGAAAACGAAATCCACGTAAAAAGGAATGTGACGGCGCGCTTCCTTCAGATCTCCTTCAAGGATTTCCACCTTGTCCGAAAAGCCGTTCATTGCAATATTTTCCCGAGCAAGTCGGGCATACTCACTTTGAATTTCAAGGGCGTAGATTTTTTGAAACTCTTTGTGCATGGACAAAAGCAGGGGGATGATTCCCGTTCCCGTTCCGAATTCTACTCCAACGCTGTTTTTGCGAGGCTGAACAAATCCGGAAAGCAAAACCGCATCGGTACCAAAGGAGAAGCCCTCCGTGAATTGATAAATTTTGTGATTTTCGTCGACGTCCTGAAGAACCTTTGCCATCGAAGGACTCCTTTCTTGATTTGTTACTTGAAATTGCGTGATTTTTGTGATAGGATAAAAAGAGAAATACCGAAGGAGATATTATGGAAAAAATCTATACGATACCCGTGAACGAGGCCTTTGATGAAAACGGCTCCTGTCCTTTTTGCAGAATGAAGAAAAAATTGGAAGAAAACGAGATTGATTTGATTCTCGGCGCTTCCATGATGGAGCCCGATATCCGTATCAAAACCAACGAAAAGGGCTTTTGCAATCATCATTTCGAGCAGATGTTCCGCGCACAAAAACGGCTTCCCCTGGCTTTGATGCTGGAAAGCCATCTGGATCAGATTCGCAAGGAATGTGCTACGCCGAAAATCTCGTTGAAAGAAAAACTTTCCGGGGTTGCGGCACATACGGAATCTTTTTGTGAAACCTGCTACGTATGCGAGCGCATTGAGTTCCATTTAAGTAAAATGTTCGAAACCGCGTGTCTTTTGTGGGAAATGGATAGCGAGTTCCGAAAGAAAATGGAAAATCAGACCTATTTCTGTTTGCCTTGCTATACCCGTTTTTTGAAGACCGCAAAGCTTTATATCTCCAAGAAAAAGCTTCCCGATTTTTTGGATGCCGCACAGAAAGTAGAAATGGGATACCTGGATGAATTAAAGGGAGACGTTTCCCATTTTTGCAAAAAATTCGATTACCGCTATGCAAAAGAACCTTGGGGAAATGCCCGTGATGCGGTAGAAAGAAGCATCCGTTTCCTGTCCGGCGAAGGTGAATTTTGGACGGAAAAAACAGAGAAAGACGAAATTTGAACAAAAAATTACAGGTTTTTGTCGGAAAGCGAGTTTTCCACAGCGGAAAAATCATACGTTGCGAAAAAAGCTTGTAAAATCCTGACTTTTTCCCATTATCCACAAAGTTTTCCACAAAAAATATGAGGAAAATAAGAACATTTTTTTAAAACTTAAAACTGAAAGGTGAAGTCGCGCAGGCGTTCAATTTCTCGTCTGCCGTGATGCCTGCCTTGAAATTGTAAAATGCCTGTGCCGCGATCATGGCGCCGTTGTCCCCGCATAAGGAAAGAGGGGGCAAAAA
>JAZOSM010000087.1:0-2366 GCA_045657125.1 Eubacteriales bacterium | reverse complement strand
GCGAAATGATCTCCACGGCGCTTTCTTTTTTGCTAAGCTTTTCATATTGTCAATATGTGACTCGGACTCCCTGCTTGCGGGGAGCGATTTCGGCAATTTGTTTTTGACTAAGTTGAGCTACACGCCGAATGACTTGCGCCTGTTTTGCCAAAGAAAAAAGCGGATAAAGGGATAAGATAGACATTGCACCGTAAGGGGAACCCCCCACTTGTGCGGTTCCCCCTTTCAAAAGCGCGTGCGCTTTTGAAATTCCCCCTCTGTGGCGCTTTCGAACGATAGGGAGTTTCGCTCTCGGCGGAGAGCGACCAACGCTACGCGCGTTGGATGGGCGGGCGCTTTTGAAGCCAAAAGCGACGCAAAAGCTTTCAATGGGCTTCGCCGCGTAATCGTTTGAACATCCCGACAAATCAAAATTTGAAATATTCTTTATCGTACACATCTGTTTATTTATAAGAATTTTTCGTTATTCTTCGAGTCGTTTTGCGATTTTTTTTCATAATATACGCGAAGCATTGACTTCATTCGACGCGCTCCGCATATTTTTGTAATGTATCGCGCAAAAATTCAGGTAACGACATACGCAAAGCGACATTTTACTCGCTTTGTATGGTTTATAATGTAGTTAAAACTAAAAATTCATCAAAGTTGTTGTCGGAATTTTGCAAAGCAAAACAAGTTAACATCATTTTAGAAACGGAGATAAAAATGCAGAATGGAGAGAATGTTAAAAACAAGGAAATAAAAGACGGAAATAGAAGCTTTTTTGCAAGAATGCTCGACGGACTCAAAGAAAAGGACGAGCGAGAGGTGCGCGCGCGTCTGCGCGCACTCGTGAGATTTGCCTTTTCGGTTACGGCGGCGTACTTTGTGGGTGCAGCGGAGCTGTTTTTCGGAGCATACCCCTTGTGCCTTGCGCTCGGGTTTTCGTCAAGGCGCGATCTAGCCCCCGTCACGCTCGGAATACTCATACTTTTCTTTACGGGCGGCTTGCCGCCGATATATGCATTCGCTTACGTGGCGGCGATACTGATAAGAATGCTTGCGGCGCTGCTTCCGTCGGCTCTTTCGGAGATCGGAGCCAAGGTAGATGCCGAGGGGAAGGCACTTGTGCGGTCGGACGTATCAAAAATAACTCCCACCGAGAAAAAGCGGTTAGGCGAGGGCGAGATACGAGGTATCAACAAGCTTAGCGCGGTATTTTGTGAGCCACTACATATAAGGCTGCTCGCGGCGGCGTCAAGTGGACTCTTGTGCGGAATATTTTTGCTCATCCGCGACGATTTCTCCTTTTACAGCTTGTGCGCCACACTGACGCTGACGGCTTTGTGTCCTATATCGGTGCTTTTTCTCGGTGGACATTTCGGTGACAGTCAGTACAAGCGCGATTGGTATATCGCAATATCGTCGGTATTCATAGCAGCGATCACCGTGTATGCATCGGGCGACAGAAGCATCATAGGTATGCCTATGGCGCCGTTTCTGGCAATGCTGATCACGCTCTATATGACGTCGGGCAGAGGAATGATAACGGGTGGCGTGGCGGCGATCGCGTGCGGACTTATCTTCGACGTTCTTTATATGCCGCTTTTGGTCATATCGGCAATTCTTTTCTGTCTTATATCGGCGGTCAAGAAAAACATGGGACTTGCCACGGTTTGCGCGCTTGTTGTCATCTGGTGCTATTACATAGGCGGCACGAGCGGACTTGTCGGGGTTTTGCCGCCAATGCTGCTCGCCATTCCCGTCTATATGATCGCGGACAAATACCGCGAGATGATGTACGCGCCATATGATAGAGCCGCTGTGCTTGCGGGAGGAGTGTATTTTGCCGAGGCGGTCACGGAAAAAAGCAAAAACGAGGACGTAAGGGAGCGGCTATGTGCGCTGTCCGACGCGTTTGCCTCGCTCTCGGAAACCTTTTACAAGCTGAGCGACCGTCACCGCCGCCCAGATATGTTAGGACTTAAACGACTGACAGAGGCGGCATTTGAAAAGCACTGTGGCGGTTGCCGAAACCGAGAGCTTTGCTGGGGCGCGCAGTATTCTGATACGCTTGTGGCTCAAAGGGATATAAGTGAGGGCTTGCACAAGAGCGGTGCGGTGAGTGCGGACGAGCTGTCGGCGGATTTCAGAATGAGATGCTTTCGGCTTGATGCCATAATCGGGGAGGTCAATTCTGCGGTTACACAAACCACCGAAAACCTCATAAAAGGCGAAAAGGCGGGCTTTTTTGCCTCGAATTACGACGATATAACCTCGATACTCAAAGACGCGTTAAGCTCGGACGGCGACGAGTACGAGAGCAATATGGAGATGGGCGAGGCGATATTCAGATACCTTTACGACCAAGGACTGAAAGTAAGCGG
>JAZOSM010000086.1:0-3329 GCA_045657125.1 Eubacteriales bacterium | reverse complement strand
CCTGCGCAAACGGGCAGTCGGGACGCCTGCCCCTACAAGTTCGGGCAAAGCCCGAAAATAACGAGCTCCCGTAATCCGCCCACAGCCTTTTAGACTCTACGGCGGGAGCAAGCCCACGCCCCTACGTGATGATTACTTATGCCCCCCATACGGGGTGGTTTTCTTTTTATGCTGCGGCCTATGGGCATCCAAGCCCATACCGATCCGTTCTCGACGCTTTTAATAGAGCTTATCCGTCGCGTCGCTTTAGCTCGGCGGTGTAGCGCATCACATCGGTTCCGTTGTGATTGTTCAAAATGGAAAATTGATTTTTCGTGAGAATATTGGGTTGAGAAGCCGCATCATCCGGCACGATGGCATTGTAATGATTGCCCCAAGGTGCGTTGCTTTGGTAAACGATCTCCGGCTTTGACCAATGCAAAAGGTCACCGGAGGTGGCGATCTGCATCACGCGCCCTTGCTTGTCAATGCCGTCTATTAGCCCGTGAAAGGCCGCTACGATGGGCTTGCTTGTCATGATAAATATTTTTTCCGGCTCGCTGTACACAACTCTCGGGTGCCAGGCATCCTCTAAAATCGCGCTTTCACGCCCGAGATTGCCGGCCTCACAAAAGCTACCGTTGTAATACTTTACAAAATCTCCCATAGCGCCGTCGGTGCGCTTTCGGCATCGGGCAACGTAGGCATCGCATTTTTGCCACGCCTCGCCCATGGTTTTTTTTGTGATATCCATGGCGATGATGTTATAAAACAGATAGATATATTCCCCATCGGGCTCTATATACAAGCAAAAGTCACCACTGCCGAAACGAATCCGATCTCCTTTTTGGCCGTGCACGTTCAGTCCGTCCGGGACGTAATGCTCGGTAAAGGATACCTCCTCCGAGGAAAGCACCCAGCGGTCAAAATCCCATGTGCGTCCCTCGTCGTCCGAGTGCATCAGACCAACGTGGCGGAAATCGGAGTCCAGAAACGGCTTTTCGCAAGGGCCGAAGGCATCGTAAGCACTGCCTTGCCCATTCCAGCCCGTCTCATTGTGAAACCAGCAGAAAAAGCGATGCGTGTTGGGGCAAATGTAAAGGCCGAAGGGCCAGATGCTTCCTCGAGGACGCGCGCCGTCGGGGTATCGGATACCCGCAAAGGCGGTGTCCGCGTGGCCGACCCTGAAATTGGTTTGTATTTCCCAAGCGTATGCCATATCATCGAGGCACGTACCCGCAAACATGGCGATATGTCCCATGTGCGAATGTCCGCTCATGGCCCATAGCTTGCCGTCGGTATCGCGGTACATGGGGGTGGTTCCATCCTGAAAAACGCCCGTGCAATTCAAAAATGGAGATGCGCGCTTGGCGGTAATGCACAGCTCATACTTATCAAAAAACTTTTCCATGGTGCTTCCCTCCGTTTGCTCCGTGTGTCGCTGTTTGCGCTTTTTCGGTTTTCGCGTTCAGTATAGCATAAAAGCGGAGGGGTGTCAAGTGTGGAGAGGGCGGTCGTGGCACATACAAGCCCTCCGCTTTTGCGATTTTACAGAAAAAAGCTTGACGGTATTGCAAAACGCCTGCGCTTATGCTATAATACTCCCAAGAAAGGCGGTGCTGGTATGGAAAAAATCATCACTTACGAAACCTTGCGCTATTTTGCGTATTCCAATGATCAGCTGATCAAGGGAGACATCAAAGGCATCGTGTTGGACTTTTACGGCCTTGGCGGTGTGACCATTCAGAAATCCGACCCCGGTGATGCCGTTGAATATGCGGCAAAGGGAATCGTCTATATCATTCCTTATTATAATCCTTGGTGCTGGATGAACAGACAAACCGTGCGGTACGTGGATGAAATCGTTGCCGTGATATGCGAAAAATATCGTTTGGATGCATCCGTAAAGATCGTGTCGACCGGCGGCTCTATGGGCGGACTGTCCGCACTTGTTTATTGCGCGTACGCCAAGATCACGCCCTGCGCGTGCGTTACCAACTGCCCCGTGTGCGATCTTGTTTATCATTACACGGAGCGCCCCGACCTGCCGCGCACCTTATACAGCGCCTTTGGTGACTATGAGGGAACGATGGAGGATGCCTTGAAAAGCTGCTCTCCTTTGCATTTGGCGGAAAAGCTGCCCCATATTCCCTACACGGTTTTCCACTGCGAAGCGGATAAATCGGTGAATCTTGAAAAGCACTCCCTCCGTTTTGTGGAGGCGATGGAGGCGGCACAGCAGCGTATCGTTTTGCGGAAAATTCCGTTCCGCGGGCATTGCGATCTGTCGGCTGAAGGACGCGTTGCGTATATGCAAGCCATCCTCAGCAGTATATAAAAGGCTTATGCTATAATCCCCCCAAGAAAGACGGTGGTTTTGTTGTCAAATGTGGCAAGCGGCGCGGCGGCGGCGCGTATGATATCGATTTTATCGTTGAGGTTCCCGCGGGGAAGGCCCCGATCGTTTTACAGCTTTCCGATCCCCGGATCATTGATGCGTGCAAAGCGCAAACGGACACGCTGTCGCCAAAACTTTTTCAAAAAAATCTCAAAAAGGGGTTGACAAGAGCCAATGTATCTGTTATAATAGATAAGCGTTCTGAATACGGCGCCATGGCCAAGCGGTAAGGCAAAGGTCTGCAACACCTCTATCCCCAGTTCGATTCTGGGTGGCGCCTCCAAGATGAATAACACCCCAAATCTGAACCACAACAGTTCGATTGGGGTGTTATTTGTTTTCAAAAACCTATACAGAAAACGGCTTTTTACGCCGTTTCTTATTTTTTGCAATCGAACTGCGAATTCAGGAATGTCCCAAATTTTGTGCGAGATTTGAAAAATTCGAAGAAAACGAACCGCCACAGTTCGATTAGATCTCCTCTGCGCCGCTTCTATGACGCTTATAATAAGATTCCTCCATCGCATCGGGAGTTCGATAACGGTTGATCTGATGAGGGCGCTTGCTGTTGTAAAATTCTATGTATGCCCCAACACGTTCTCTGAATTCTCGCTCTGAACGATAGTTGTTACGATAAAGTTCTTCCGCTTTGAGTGTTTTGAAAAATGCCTCCATGACCGAGTTGTCGTAAGGCGTGCTTTTTCGGGAAAGCGATTGTGTCAGTCCAAATGCTTTGCAACAATCAACAAAAGTTCGAGCTGTATAGTTCGTTCCGCGATCACTGTGGAAAATCAGCCCCTCTCTCGGATGTCGCTCCTCAACGGCTTTTGTCAAGGTGCTTTTTGTCAAACGTGTTCCATTGTTTTTAGAAATCGTACAGGCAACTACTTTGCGTGCAAACAAGTCAATGATGACGCAAATATAGTATTTTACCTCTTTGCACGTGAAATAG
>JAZOSM010000085.1:0-6640 GCA_045657125.1 Eubacteriales bacterium | reverse complement strand
GCTCCCTGGCAGGATAAAAAGCTTTTTTGCAAAACCTTTTTGAAAAAAGGTTCTGCACTCCAAAAACTTTCATACAGGTTAAAAACAGAAAGAGGCTTTCCAAAATGCGGAAAACCTCTTTTTCTTGGTTTCCGCTTTTTTCAAAAAAGGAAAAAAACCACATTCTTCTTGCATTCTCCTCCTCTTTGTGGTACAATAGCAGAAGCCGTTTTTCGGCAGTGAGTTCGAAACCTTCCTCACTTAAAACAAAACTACAGGAGAAAAACAAAATGAATAAGCAAGAGACCCTTTTCCTTACCAAAGCGGCAATCATCGCCGCGCTGTACGTTACCCTGACCTTTTTGTCTGCAAGTCTGAATTTGGCTTTCGGTCCCATTCAGCTTCGCTTTGCCGAGGCGCTGTGTATCCTGCCCGTCTTTACCCCTGCGGCGATTCCCGGACTGTTCGTGGGATGCATCCTTGCAAATCTGCTGGGCGGTGCCATTCCCTTGGACGTTATATTCGGCTCTGTGGCAACCCTTTTGGGCGCAGTCGGTACGCACTATTTGAAAAAATACAAGCTGCTCTCTCTGATTCCCCCCATCGCGGCAAATACCGCCATCGTCCCTTTTTTGCTGTATTATGCCTACGGATTTCGGGACACGGCTCTGCCTTTGCTGTTTCTGTCCATTTTCCTTGGGGAATTCTTGAGCGCAGGGGTTATGGGCTTCTGCTTGAGAAAATGCTTAACCCCCTTTCGCAATCATATTCGATGAGGTAAATTATGCCTGCTACCATGATGCACCTTTACGCCGCCCATCTTTTAAATCCTGCGGGCAGCGATTCCTATTTTCTCGGTTCGATTCTCCCCGACTGCGTTGACGCTCATCGGGAAATCAAGGACCGTCTGCACTTCCGCGACGTGCCCCCCGAAGACCGTCTGCAAAAGCTGATTCGCTTCGGACAGACGCTGGATCTGACCAAGGATTTTGATTTCGGTGCTCTGCTTCATTTTTATTTGGATTATCTGTGGGACAACGGCCCCCAAAGGGCTCACCGCAATGCCCACGGCGCGGAAAACTGGTTTGTGGACTACCGCAAGGAGCTTTCCTGCGCGGGAAGCCGCACGGCACAGAGAATGCCCTGGTCCCGTGACCTGTGGAACCGTCTGCACACCCCCGACCCCCAACTTTACGCCAATACCATGGAACTGCCCGAGGAAGACATCGCAAATTTCTTGGAATTCAATTTCCATTGGCACACCGAAAAAGTCCTGCCCGAATCGGAATTTTTCACCGATGCTCTGGTAGATTCCTTTACGAAAAGATCTTGCATCGCCTTTACCGCCTTTCTCCGTGACTTTTTCCCGGAAACCTACAGGGCGCGCGGCGAAAACCTCCCTGCCTTGGGCGGTATTTAATGAAAAACGCAAATACATCAACCGAACAATTGAGGTAAATTATGAGAAATGAAAAAATTCTTGTCCTGAAGGGCGGAGAAAGCACCGAGCGCGAGGTTTCCCTGAGAAGCGGCGCCGCTACCGCCGAGGCTCTGCGGGAACGTTTTGCAAACGTCGTCGAGCTTGACCTGACCCGTCAGTCCATCGGTCAAATCGCAGAGATCGCCCCTGACTGCGCCTTTATTACCCTCCACGGCAAAGGCGGTGAGGACGGTACCGTTCAGGGACTTTTGGAATGGATGGGTATCCCCTACACAGGCCCCGGCACTTTGGCAAGCGCTTTGTGTCTGGATAAAATGATGACCAAAAAGGTTCTCTCCCTGTCGGGCGTTCCCACCCCCGAATTTTTGTGCATCCCTGCCGAAGCGCAGAAAAATCCCCGCGAAGCTGTGGAAAACGCCATTCGCGTTTTGGGTCTGCCCTTGGTACTGAAAGCCAATTGTCAAGGCAGCAGCATCGGCGTAGCCATCGTACACGAGCGCGAGGGCGCGGCAGAAATCCTCTCCGAGCTTTTCTCCTACGGCGATCACATTTTGGCAGAGCGTTTCCTTTCGGGAACAGAGCTGTCCGTACCCGTTATGGGCAACGATAAGCTTTTGGTGCTCCCCCCCATTGAGATCACCTCCAGCGGAAAATTCTACGATTATCAATCCAAATACACCCCCGGCGGAAGCCGCCACATCATTCCCGCCCGCATCTCTCCCGAGGTCGAGCAAAAGGTAAAGGCAATTGCCGCCAAAGCCTACTCCGAAACCGGTTGCCGCGGTTTGGCGCGCGTGGACGTAATGCTGGATGAAAAGGGCGAGCCCTACGTCATCGAAATCAATACCTCCCCGGGAATGACTGCCACAAGCCTGTTCCCCGATGCCGCACGTGCCGCAGGAATCTCCTTCCCCGAGTTGTGCGAAACTTTGGTAGACCTTGCAATGGAAAAGAAATAAATACGTACCGGGTATTTTGTCGAAAGGCAAAATACCCTTTTTTTATTCCCGTAAAATCAGACCAAGGATTTTTTGGTAAATTTCCGTTTTCTCGCTTCATAAATTGAACTATCAGTAGAATTGATAAAATATTAACACAATATTCTACCGATAGTAGATTTTTAGAGGGAAATTCGTCTTGACAGGACTCGACAAGGAAGCGTATAATAATAGAAATGTTTTTTTGAAATAAGGAGAAATTTGTTATGAATCGCGTATTTAACTATTCTGCAGGACCTTCCATGCTTCCCCTGCCCGTACTGGAGCAGGCGGCAAAGGAGATGACCGATTATAAAGGAACCGGTATGAGCGTTATGGAAATGAGCCATCGCTCCAAAGTTTACGATGAGATCATCAAGGATGCCGAGGCTACCTTCCGCCGCGTAATGAACGTACCCGATAATTATAAGGTACTGTTTTTGCAGGGCGGTGCTTCAACCCAGTTCGCCGCAGTTCCCCTGAACCTGATGAAAACCGGTAAGGCTGACTACGTTGTCAGCGGTGAATTTTCCGGCAAGGCGTTTAAGGAAGCAAAGAAGTACGGCGACGTAAAATTGGTTGCTACCTCCGAGGACACCGTATTTGACCGTATCCCTGCTTTTACCGAGGCTGACATCCGTCCCGATGCAGACTACGTACACATTTGCTTTAACAATACCATTTTCGGTACGCACTTCAACACCATGCCCGACAACGGCAACGTTCCCCTGGTTTGCGATATGTCCAGCTGTATCATGTCCGAGCCCATCAACGTTTCCGATTTTGCCATGATCTACGCAGGCGCACAGAAAAACGTAGGTCCCGCAGGTCTGACCATCGTAATCATCCGCGAGGATCTGCTTGGCAACGCGCGTCCCGAAACCCCCGCTATGCTGGATTACAAAATTATGGCAGACGCTGACTCCATGTACAACACGCCCCCCTGCTACGCCATCTACGTTGCAGGACTGGTATTCAAGTGGGTTGAGGAGCTCGGGGGTGTCGAGGCTATGCACGAGATCAACAAGAAAAAGGCTGACATCCTCTACAAAGCCATTGAGGGTACCAAGCTGTTCCACCTCCACGCACAGCCCGATTCCCGTTCTCTGATGAACGTAACCTTCCGTACCGACGATCCCGAGCTGGATAAGAAGTTCGTTGCCGCTGCCGCAGAGCGCGGAATGGTTTCTCTGGCAGGTCACCGCAAGGTAGGCGGTATGCGCGCCTCCATCTACAACGCAATGCCCGTTGAGGGTGTTGAAAAGCTTGCCGCTTTCATCAAGGAATTTGACGAAAAAGGCGGAGAAATTTAAGGGAAAAAGAGAAAAAAGGGGTATACAAAATGAAAATTAAGTTGTATAATAAGATTGCAAACTGCGGTCTGACAAGACTTCCCGCCACCTTTACGGTAGGCGAGGACGTAGCAGAGGAAAACGGCATTTTGGTTCGCTCCGCGGATCTGCACGAAACCGAGTTTCCCAAGAGCCTTGCCGCCATTGCCCGTGCAGGCGCAGGCGTCAATAACATTCCCGTGGAAAAGTGTGCCGAGCAGGGTATCGTGGTATTCAACACCCCCGGTGCCAATGCAAACGCAGTAAAGGAACTGGCTGTTGCCGCGCTTCTTCTCACTTCCCGTCTGATTCCCGACGCTATGGAGTACACCAAAACTCTGCAGGGCAATCCCGACGCGCTCAAGATCGTTGAGAAGGAAAAGAGCCGCTTCGTCGGTCCCGAAATTATGGGCAAGACCCTCGGTGTCATCGGTCTCGGTGCCATCGGCGGCGGTGTAGCCAATGCCGCTTTGGCACTTGGTATGCGCGTTTTGGGTTACGACCCCTACGCTTCCGTAGATGCCGCTTGGGTTTTGGATCCTGCCGTTGAGAAGGTAGACGATCTGGACCGCATCTTCAAGGAGTCCGACTACATCACCGTACACGTTCCCTCCCTGCCCTCCACCAAGGGTATTTTGGGTGGAGCAAATATTGCAAAAATGCGCGACGGCGTTCGCCTTTTGAACCTTGCCCGCGCCGATCTCGGTGTTGACGCCGACATCCTGGCAGGCATCGAAAGCGGAAAGATCGCCGCATACTATACCGACTTCCCCACCGGCGCCCTTGCAGGCAAGCCCGGTGTGGTAGCAACTCCCCACTTGGGTGCATCTACCCCCGAGGCGGAGGATAACTGCGCCGTAATGGCGTGTGATCAGCTTGCCGATTACCTGGTAAACGGCAACATCAAAAACAGCGTGAATATGCCCGCAGTAAAATTGGGCAGATCCATGCAGAACCGTATCGGTATCATCATGAAGGAAGGCACCGACGTAGAAGCACTTGTTGCAGGGGGCAACATTGCCCGCGGCACCCGTGGCGGCTACACCTACCTTTTGGCAGAGCGTGATGCGGCATTCGACCTTGAAAACATTAAGTCCGTAGGAGGCGTTTTGCGCGTAACCTCCTACTGAAAATAAGGAGGCCCTATGGCATTAAACCGCAGAAAAGAACGCGAGATCGTTTACCAGATGCTTTTCGCTTCTCAGTTTTATCCCGAGGAGGAAACTCCCGCCCTTTATGAGATTATGATCCCCCAAATGGACGAGGGTGCAGAAGAAAGCGAATACGTCAAAAACACCTTTTTCGGTGCTCGTGCCTATGCAGAAAAAGCAATGGAGAAAATCGAAAGTGCCGCCCGTGACTGGAAAGTGGAACGACTTTCCAAGGGAACTCTTTCCGTGCTTCAGCTTGCTCTGTACGAAATGGAGTGTGCCGAGGACGTGCCGGTAAAGATCGCCATCAATGAGGCGGTAGAACTGACCAAACGTTTTTGCGAGGACGGTGCGAAGAAATTCGTCAACGGTATCCTCGGCTCATTGGCAGAATAATATGGCTATCGGTATTTATTTCGGTATTGATACCAGCAATTATACGACTTCGGCGGCAGCGGTAACCGTTGCCGGCGAAGTCTTTTGTGCAAAGCGGCTTTTGTCCGTTCCCGAGGGTGCTCGTGGGATGCGGCAGAGTGACGCTTTGTTTTGTCATACACGGGATCTTTCCGAAATCATCGGCGAGGTGATGGAAAAGGTTCGTGAAAAGCACGGGGAATTTACCCTTTTGGGTGTGGCGGCAAGTGATAAGCCCCGCCCCGTGGAGGGTTCTTATATGCCTTGCTTTTTGGCAGGGGTCTCGGCAGGCAGATCCGCCGCCCTTTTGGCAAACACCCCCTTCAGGCTTTTTTCCCATCAGGAAGGACATATCGAAGCGGCGCGCTTCGGCGCTTTCACACAGGGACGCGCCTTTGAGGAAAAGGAGTTTTACGCCTTTCACCTTTCGGGCGGTACCACGGAATTCTTAAAAATTCGGGAAAAGGCGTCGGGGTATGATGCCGAAATCATAGCGGAAGCTTTGGATCTGACCTGCGGTCAGCTGATCGATCGATGCGGAGTCAAGCTGGGTCTTGGCTTTCCCGCGGGAAAAGAACTGGAAAAGCTTGCGGAAAAAAGCGCATTGCATTACAAAATCAAAATTCCCAAAAAAGAAAAGGGCATTAACCTCTCCGGCTTTGAAAACCGCTTTGATCAGATGCAAAAGGACGGAGAATCCCCCGAAAATCTGGCACGCTTCGTTTTCGACGTGACCGAGGCGGCGGTGCGAACCCTTTTGGAATTTGCCGATGACCGTGCCCCCGTTCTGTTCTCGGGCGGTGTTACAAGCTCCCATCTTTTGCAGGAGGCACTTGCCAGAGACCTGCATTTCTTCGCCCCTCCCGCCTATACTGCCGATAACGCCATCGGCACCGCACTTCTTTGCGCGAAAGGAGACCGCAATGGATAACCGACAGGCGCTGACCGTAACGGCGCTGAATGAATATATCAAAAACAAACTGGAAAACGACCCCCTTCTGTCCCGCGTTCTGGTCAAGGGCGAAATCTCCAATTTCGTCAACCACTATAAAACGGGTCATTTTTACCTGTCCTTAAAGGATGAGGGCGGATTGGTCCGCGCGGTGATGTTCCGTATGAACGCTTCCAAGCTTCGCTTCGTTCCCGAAAACGGTATGAAGGTGGTTTGTGAAGGCAGAATTTCCACGTACGTAAAGGACGGACAGGTTCAGCTTTACATTACCGATATGGAGCCCGACGGCGTTGGTGCCCTTTACATTGCCTTCGAGCAGTTGAAAAAGAAATTGGAGGCAGAGGGTCTCTTTGACCCCGCCTACAAAAAGCCTCTCCCCAAATATCCCCGCAGAG
>JAZOSM010000084.1:0-44702 GCA_045657125.1 Eubacteriales bacterium | reverse complement strand
CTCTCAAGATTTTTGTAATGCGTTCAACTGCATAAAATTCACGGTAACCCAACTCGGGGTGATCCCAAAGGTCGTCGGAAAGATCTGTAAACAGTTTAGCATTTTCATCAATGTAATTCAAAATGTTTTCGTACAGCATATTGATACTCCTTTCATAAACAAAATTATTATATCTTGCCGTTAATTAAAAGTCAAGATTAATATGATTTGCAAATCTATTTGATTTTTAGCTATTTTGTGTTATAATTAGAAAAAAATAATTTTGGGGTTTGCCATGAAAAAAGTCGTTGTTGCTTGTGATTCTTTTAAAGGATCCATTTCCTCCGAACGCGTTTGCACCGTAATAAAAGACGCTTTTCTTTCCGTTGATCGTGACGTTGATGTAGTTACGATTCCCATTGCCGACGGTGGCGAAGGTACGATCGATGTACTTGGAGCTGAAAAAGTTTTTGTTCAAGTAAAGGATGCTTTTTCCGAAGATATTACAAGTTTTTGGGGAAAACTTGGAAATTTTGCCGTGATCGAGCTTGCCGCCGTTGCCGGATTGCCCATGGCAAAAAATCCAAATCCGATGATAAGTTCCACCTACGGTGTTGGACAGCTTATTAAAAACGCTTTGGACTGTGGGGAAAGAGAGTTTATTTTAGCTTTGGGCGGTAGCTCCACAAATGATCTTGGCTGTGGTATTGCCTGTGCACTTGGTGTAAAGTTTTTTAATGAAAATGGAAAGAGCTTCGTGCCGACAGGTGGAACCTTGAATGAGATCGCAAGTGTTGATGTATCCGAAATAGATCCGAGAATTAAAGAAAGCAAGTTCATTACCATGTGCGACGTAACAAATCCTCTTTACGGAAAAAATGGTGCTGCTTACGTATTTGCCCCCCAAAAAGGTGCAAATGATGAAATGCTGTGCATTTTGGATGAGGGATTGATTTCCGCGTCGAAAGTAATTGAAGATGCTTTGAAAATTGAAATTGCAAATATTCCCGGCGCAGGCGCGGCAGGCGGTTGCGGTGCAGGATCGGTTGCTTTTTTAAATTCAAAACTACAAAGCGGAATTGAAACGGTTTTAAATTTAAAAAATTTTGAGCGTGAAATTTCCGATGCGGATTTTGTTATCAGTGGGGAAGGGCGTTTTGATTCTCAAAGTGCGGATGGCAAGGCGGTGTCCGGAATCGCATCCGTTTGCAGGAAGTTTGACGTGCCCGTGATTCTTTTATGCGGATCATATTCAATTGAGGATAGCGCACTGCCTGAGGGAATTGTTTCTGTGTTCTCGATTTTAAATCACCCGTGCACGCTTGATAAAGCTTTGACCGACGGTGAAAAGAATCTGAAACAGACAGCTTTTCAAGTGGCAAAACTCTTAAATACCTTCACTGACTAACGTGAAATCAATAAAAATTTTATTTTTGGGAAAGCGGTAAATCTCCGCTTTCCTTTTTCTCTTCTTGTTGACGAATTCAAATAAATATGGTAATATGTTATTAGTAAAAGTTTGGGGTTTTTATGGAAAATTTGTTTAAAATTAAATTGAATTGTAAGAAAAATTATAGTTTTGCCGCATTTAATTCCGGGTTTCCTCTCTTTGATTCTCTTTACGTTGAGAATTTGAGTGACCTGGCTTTTTCTGCGTTAAAAATACAAATTACTTCCACTCCCAATATTTTGTTTTCTTCCGAGCAAGAACTGGATTATATTTCTGCAGGTGGTTATCATTTCTTTTCCTGCGATTTTGTAAATCTTGATGCTTCCTATTTGGCTTCCGAGAGACGAATTCAAGATGTCTCTGTTTCCGTAATTATCAAAGATGCAGAAGAAAACATACTTGCAAGTTCTAATTTTGCTTGCAAGATTTTGCCTTATTTTTATTTTTCGGGTTTCTCCGATATTCCCGAAGCAATATCTTTCTTTGTAACGCCTGCTCAGCCCGAACTTGAAAGAATTAAAGTTGTAGGCAGTTTTACGGATCCGATTGATTTCGCCTGCCAGGTTTATGACAACATTAAAGATTTGCGCTTGACGTATGCTGTTGAGGATTATAGTGATAAAACTCCTTTGCCCGTTCGCTTGTGCGAAAGAGTCATTAAAGAACGTGCAGGAAATTCTTTGGAATTGGCCGTGGCTTTTGCTTCTGCTCTTGAAGCAGGTGGAATTTCTCCCGTTGTTGCGTACACTGCAGGTGGTAAGGTTTACAGCGGCTTTACATTGAACCGTGATAATTTGAAACTAATTAACACTGTTAACGGTAGCAATTGCAATTTTGACGGTTTATACTTAATTGACGGAAGCGATTTGGCTTTTGGCAGCAGCCTTTCCTTTGATAGCGCCTTGTTTAATGCGAAAAACTCCATTCATCTTTCTGATGAGAAACTTGTTCTGATCAGCATCGAGAAAGCAAGGGAATATCATATTTTGCCTTTACCTGTTCGTGTTTCGGAAAAGGGGAATTATGTCCTTTCTGCTCGCGAGGAGGAAGATTTGCGTCATGATTTTGCAGATTATGATATGCTTTGGAAAAAATATTCCGATGATTCCCGTGTTAAAGCAATTCTTCTCGGAAGCAAATTTCCCATTAACACAAAAAAAGAATCCATTCCGTTTCAACCCGAGCTCGACGTCAATCAAAATAAGATTCTTTCTAAGATTTTGTCCAATGATTTTACTTTGATTCGTGCTCAAACCGGAACAGGTGTATCTACGCTTTTTTCTCGCGCCGCATCCATGAAAATGAAAAGCGGTAGAAACGTTCTTTACATTACCGATCCTGATTATCATCCCGATGATTTTGCGAAGATTTCTTCCAATTTGTTTAGTTCAACTTTTGCTTGGAATATCATCAAAGATTCGGACTTTACCTGCTATAAAGACGACTTTGCAACAAACTTCAACATTGATGATATGATCCTGCAAGACCGCGAGGATCTTCGCTTGGCTACCGAAGAGTTGGATTCTTATTATTCAGCTCTTGAGGGAAGTAAAAGCATCGTTTCTTCGTTTTTGATTGCATCGGATCGATACGAACAGTTGCGCGATGCAAACGACGTAATTATTTTTTCTCCCGAGCAAATCGGCTCTCTGACAGACGATATGGTTCAGGAGTGGTTTTCTACTGTAAATGAGATGATTAAATCTGTCTCTGAAATCGAACCTGTTCATACTCATCCGCTTCGCATTGTCAAAAATAAAAACTTCTCTTATGAATTAAAGTCTAAATTTATTCGGTACATGGAGGATCTTCTGCGCTGTATCGAACAAATTATTTATTTGCGGGACCAGATCGTTTTGTTGTTTCCGTCGATTTCTGCGCTGTCTTCACTTTCCGTTCTCGGTGCTTTTTGCGATTTGTACCGTCTGTTTGCCGAATTTGAAAAAATTCCCGAAAGCTTTTTTGCAAATTACAGCAACATCGAGCAAAACTTTAGAAAAGCCACGACTTTGATTCAAGCAAAAGAGGAAAATGACAGCATTCTTCAAGCCATTCGAGTTAGCTTTTTTGATAGTGTATTTGAATTGGATGCGGAAGATTTATATGTACGCTACAATGCTTTGATTGGTGATAAAAGCTTTAAAGCAATCTCGCAGAAGCACGGTATTTTGAAATCTGTAAAGCGCTTTTTAAAGCCAAACTGTGATGTTGAAAACATTGAGTATATTTTATCCCGTCTTTTTACTTATCAGCAAAATCAAAGGTTGATTGAGGGTTCTCAAGAACAAGTATTTTCTCTTTTCTCTGTTTCCGGCAACAATTCAGACGAATGCTGGAAGTCACTTTCTTTCTCGGCAGATCTTTGTTACCAATGTTACGCCGTTTATCAGTCGTCTTTTGAATTGGACGGTATTTCGGCCTTTGTTTCGGATTTTTCCAAGGCTAAAGTGATGTTTGAGGTATCTGATAAAATCAATGTTCTCAAGGACTTGTGCGAAGAATTTTTATCATTGAAAACTAATTTTGAAAAATTGATTTTCAATGAGATTGATTTTTATTTTCCCACCAGTGCTACAGAAGATTATTTTACAAGATTACATCAAAATATTCTTGATGTTTTGTCTGCATCCGATCATCTGAAAAATTGGTGCAGTTGGCTGAACGTCAAAGAACGTGCAATTTCTTTGGGATTAAAGAGCGTTGTAATCGCTATAGAAAATGCTAAACTTACAAACGATGAAATCAAGCGTAGCTTTTTGCGTGCATTTTTTAAATCCGTCTGCGAGTTTAATTTTATCGCGCATCCTCAATTGATTCCCGAGAACTTTTCTGTAGATAAGGCGATGGAGACGTTTGTTGCGTTAAGAAGCGCCGTACGCAGCAAAGAAAAGTCAGAGCTTGACTCGCTGTTATCTGTTGTACGTTTTGATTCTTTGCGTGACGTTTCAACGGCGTCTTTTTCACCCTCTGCGTTGATTGAAAACAGAACCGTATTTTCCGGAATTTTCCCTTGTGTTATTTCGGATTTAAAGCAGGCAAAGAAACTCTTTTCCGAAAAAAGAAACTTTTTCGATTTGATTCTTTTGGAATCCAGAGCCTCGGTTTCTCTTGAGGATTTGATATGGATTTTTTATTGCGGCAAACAGGTTGTTTTTGCCGGTGATTTTTCCGACCGCATTTATAAGAGTCAAAAGTTTGATCTATCTGCTTCTGCTTTCGATTATTTGTGGAGTGTTTCCGATGAAAAATATCGTTTGTCTGCATCTTATTATTCCATTCCAGCGTTAACGGAATTTAAAAACTCTTATTATTCGAATTTGCGATCTGACTTTAGATTTTATTCCGTTCCGTGTAAGCGTTATACCGCCGCAACGGAATGGCGGCTTTTGCCCGGAACCTTCGGCGGTGAATATCCGGGAGCAAATTATTGCGAGGCGCAAAAGGCAGTTGAGGAACTTGTTTCTTTTGCGATGTCGGAGAAGAAAAAAAGCATTGGTATCGTTGCTGCAACGATGGAGCAGAAAAAACTGATTTTGCGTTTGTTTGCTCAAACCTTGCGCCATCAAGAGGACGTTTCACGATACTTTACCGATTACAGTAGGTTTTATATTACCTCTGTTGGTGAGCCTATTTATCCTTGCGATTACATTGTTTTTTCTGCAACCTTTGCAACAAACCGAAGCATTCCGAATTCGAAGTTGCCTGATTTATTTTACGAATTTGGTGGTAAAGATGCTTACAAAGCTATTGGGTCGGTTCTTTCGTCTGCGAAAGAAAAAATTCTCGTTCTTTCCAGTTTCAAAGAAGATGATTTAAATGCATCGCCGTGTCTCTTGTTTGCCGGTGCGGCTTTCCGTTCGCTTTTTGCCGCGCTTTCTGCGCCCAAGGTCAATAATTCTTATATTGCTGCCGGTGTCTCTGACGAGGTAAGCATTATTTCTCGGATGAGAAATGAACTTGAATCTCGTGGCTTCAGGACCGTCTCGGGCATCCAAAGCGGACGATACTACATTGATCTTGGTGTTTTGGGTCAAGATGAAAGCTTTCTGCTGGGTATTATGACCGATCATACCGTTTTAAATCATCGCTTGAACGTAGCGGCTGTTGAGTGTTCCAACACGCTTTATTATCAGCGTTGCGGATGGACGATGTATCTTTTGCGTTCCACGAAATGTTTTGATTCATTTGAGCACGAATTGCAGAATATTCTCCAAATTTTGCAAAACGATTCTGTGGATATTTCGTCTTTCTAGTCTTTTTTTCGAGAGTGGTTCATATCTTTTCTAAAAAAGGGAGGCTGTTATGAATCACTCAAAGACGAATCGAAAATTCTTTTCATCCAAATACTTGTTTTTAATTTCTTTTGGCTGTTTTTCTCTTGTACTTTTATTTTATCTGATTTCTTACGTTCTGTTTCAAGTTCCGCGAAGCAATATTCTCTATAACTGTTTTCCGTGCATTTTACTGGCTTTGCAGGGGATTGTGCTTGTTTTCTTCTGTCGCTGTATATCGAAAAATCCTTTAAAGTTAACTTTTATTGGCGCAGCCGCAGTTTCATTTATTAGTATTGTTTTAGGACTTTTGTATACCGACGGTGATTTTCATCCTACAAAAGTTTTGATAGAACATGCTGTATTTATTCTTTGTACCACAGCTGTTCAGTTTTTACTGCAAAAAAGACGTCCTCGAAAGAAAGTAAATAAAAATTTACCCTTTGCAAAATAGGAGGTTATCCGCAATTGCATTTCAAAAAAGATGTTAAAAAAGTAAAGATTGTTTTTATTATTGCAATTTCAATTTTGGTAATTTTCATGATTGGATTATTACTTGCGCTCTTTTTGCCGAAAGATCAGCCGATGCCTTCCGGAGGAGAGTATTATCCTGCAAATTATGATGAGAATATCTTTTTAAATCAGGCATACATGGGTTTTCAACGTGATTTGATTTATGCCGTAAACGGGGTTGAGCAGTTATTCTCTTATGAAAAAGATTTGGAAAGCGCTGATACCGACTGTCAATTCTTTTTAAAGTATTTTCATACCGTAATCAATGGTGAGTATCAATCTTATAAAGATTTCTTTGTTGACGGTTATTTCAAGGAAGATCCGATGTTTACCATGCAAATGATTTACGACCCGGCCGTTCGTTATCATTCCGCCTCGATCGATGAGATTGATGGCGAAGAGGTTACTCTTTTAAATTTTGAAGTTTCGTATAGAATTTTCAAAAACAATAAAACATTTCGACCGGAAATCTCTTCAAATTCATTGGTTCCGCAGATCTATCAGCTGATTAAAACGGAAGATGGCACCTATAAAATCTTCAGAATTCTTGACATCGAGGTGAAAGATGGAGATTGATGCAGAACGTCTGGAACAAGATCTTGGGCTTTCCACGCTTTGTTTCGACGTCATTGATTCTACCAGCTTGTATTGCAGCAGGAGAATAAAATCAGGCAACCCGTTTGAGGGTGTTGTAATCGCTTCTGAACAAACCGATGGTCGAGGCAGAGTCGGCAAGAGTTTTTATTCTCCGAAAGACAGCGGCCTTTATTTGACGTTTTCATTAAAGGCAGAACGTTTTTCGTTACTTGATTTTACTCCGATTGTTGCCTTGGCTCTTTGCAACTCGCTTGAAGAAGCTTTTTCAGTAAAATGCGGGGTAAAATGGGTTAACGACATTTATATCGATCAAAAAAAGGTAGCTGGGGTCTTGTGTCAATTGGTAGACGATTATCTTTTGATTGGCATCGGCATTAACCTTATAAAACCTGAAACAATACCAACGGAATTACAGGACCGCTTAGGATGGGTTTCGAATTCCTATGATCATGATTCACTTATTTTGCTGATCTGTTCTATGTATAATAACATTCAAAAATTTTCGAATTCAGATCAAGCTGCCTTGCTTTCGGAATACAAAAATCGATGTGTTCATATAGGCAAGACGGTTGAAATTACATCTCATGAAAATTGTGTTCAAGGCATATGCGTTGGTATCGGAAATGATTTTTCTCTTTTGATTGAAATTGATGGGAAGGTACAAACGTTTTCTTCAGGATATATGATTTTGAAAATATAAAAAATGCAGGCAAATGCCTGCATTTTTTTGTAGTATTGTTTTTAGTTGAAAGCGGGTAAGAACAGCGTTAAAACAAAAAGAAGCGCAAGAACGATCGCTAAAATTCTTACAAACCAAATTTTAAAATTCTTTTTCATTTTCTACCTCTCTATAAAATAGTATCTAAATACTTATTGAACATTTTGGAATATTGATCATACAGTTCGTTAAAATCAATTCCGTTGTATGTGGTTCTGTAAAGTAATGTTTGCGTTGCCGCGGTATATGAAGTATCAATCTGTCCGAAAAACTCTACGGGGTCATAATAGGGGGACTCCATGATTTTTTCCATCATACGAGCATCGTCGAGTGTAGAAAAATAAAGATTCATATAACTTTGTACCGCAAACTTTTGATTCATACCTTTTGACGTTGAAAAGAGGGCGGAGGTGATGATTCCTGAAAAATTCAAATCGCCCGTACCTTTGGCAAAACCTGCCAGAGCGTAGTTTTGACTTCCGTAAGAGAAAAATTGCTTTTGGTTGATATCAAATTTGGGTATCGGAGCAACGCCCCAATTGATTCCGCTTCCCGAGAGCTCTTTTGCAAGGTTCATCGGACCGATTAAAAACAAGCTTTCTCCATTTTTAAAAGCGGGAACTGCACTTTCTTGAATATGAACGGTGCTGTAAGCAGGGCTTCTTAAAAAGAGATTGCTGAACTGATCAATAAACTCAAGAGTCTTTTCGTTGTTGTAGATGAGTTCGGGACGCCCACCGTATTCATTTTTCATAAAGTCCATGCCGCCGGCTGCCCAAAAAATTTTAATGAGATCTTCCTGAGTATTGGTGGAAAGGGTTCCGTAAACGTTTGAACCGGTAGAACGTGTTAAGGTATAGATTTCTTCCGAATAAAGAAGAAAATTTTCCCAGTCCCATTGATTGCTATCGACCAAGGAGTAAATATCGGGCAAAGGGATCTTGGATAAAAGCGTTTTGTTGAAAAAAACAACCTGCAGATCTTCCGGATTATAGACCAAATCGCCTGCTATTCCGTAACTGAAATTGCCTACCGTGGTAGCTTCGAGAGAACGATCAAAGAAAAAATCGGCATTGATATCTAAATAGGGAATGGATTGAACGTTCAAAAGAATTTTTGAACTTGCCAAAGATTGAAAAGTAGGAGATTCGAGCAAAATCAAATCACAATAATCGGTACCTGCTAAGGCTTCTGTTTTAATACGATCTGCTACGGTAGATAATCCGCTTTCTTCCGTTAAAGTGATTTTAACGTTATATTTTCTTTCGATGGCATCGTTGCGCAGATATTGTTCTTTTCCGAGGAGACTTTCACCGCCGTCTGCAAGGACTAAATCGGTATTATCCGTTGCGATTCTAAAGCTTTTTCCTTGAAAATCTTTTTCAATGCGCTTTGACAGGATTTGATCGTAATTGTTGGGTTCTTGGGTTTGCTGTATTGTTTCTTCGGTTTCGAAAAGAACCGTCTCACTTTGCTTTTGTTCTTCGGTGGTTGGCTTTGAAGAACAAGAGGTGAGAAGAAATGTAAAACAAAGCAAAACAATTACGATAGAGTAGATTTTATTTTTTTTCATATTACACCACTTTCTTATTTTATTCTAACAAAAGAAGGCTTGAAAGTCAAGAGATTGTGTATTATAATAGGGGGAGAAGATTTGTCGAAAGGAATCAACAATGAATAAAGTTGAAATTGCTGCTGTAAAATTTAATAATTCCTTGCATCGATTGTTCCCGGGGGATTATGAAAAGCGCTTCGCTTCCGCAATTATAACAGGTGGAGGAAGCGGTACACGCCTCGGCGGTAAGCCAAAACAGTTGAGGGATCTTTGCGGTAAGCCTTGTATCCTGTATTCATTATTGGCTTTTCAAGAGTGCAAATCCATTGATGAAATTGTAGTTGTTGTGCGCGAAGGACAAGAGGACGAAATTTCAGATCTTTGCGAAACCTATAATTTGTCTAAAGTATCCGCAATCATCTCGGGCGGCAATACTCGTCAAGAGTCTGTTGCCAAAGGTTTTTTTGCAATTTCAAAAAAGAGTAATATGGTTGCTGTACACGACGCCGCAAGACCTTTGATTTGTTCTCATCAAATTTCGAAGTTACTTGATTTTGCAAATCGTTACGGCGCGGCGGCGGCAGCAAAAAAATGCGCCGATACCATGAAACGCGCAGATAAGAATGCAATGATTGTTGAAACCGTTCCGCGGGATGATTTGTATTGTGTTCAAACGCCGCAGGTTTTTAAGACGGATTTGTATCGCGTTGCTCTTGCTCTGGCTGAAAAAGATTGTTTTTCCGTTACTGACGATTGCTCTTTGGCAGAGCACGCAGGGTTTGGTGTTAAATTAGTTGAACTGGACGGTCCTAATTTGAAATTAACGACCGAAGACGATCTGGTTACGATTTCCGCAATATTGAAGGAGAGAGAAAATGTCTGATATCAGAATTGGTAATGGTTATGATGTACACCGCCTCGTGGAAGGAAGAAAATTGTTCCTTGGATGTGTTGAGATCCCTCACTACTTCGGGCTTCTTGGTCATTCGGATGCTGACGTTCTTTGCCACGCCATTGCGGATGCTATGCTTGGCGCTTGCGGGTTAGGGGACATCGGAAAGCATTTTCCTGATACAGATGAAGCTTTTCGAGGAATGAGTGGAAGCTTCATTTTGCATAAAACTGCTGAAATTTGTTCCAAAGAAGGCTATTTCATCTCCAACGTGGATTCAATCGTTGTTGCACAAAAACCTAAAATTGCCGCTTTTATTCCGGAAATGGTAAGACGGATTGCCGATGCTTTGTCTTTGGAGACAAATTGCGTTAACGTGAAAGCGACAACTGAGGAAAAACTTGGATTTACCGGCAGAGAAGAAGGTATTTCTGCTCACGCTGTTTGTATTATGTGCAAAAAGTAATCAGTCGATATGCTGATTCCCAAAGAATGCAATTGAATTTAGCACAAGCTTGCTTTAAAAAAAATAAAAAAACGCCGAATTTCGGCGTGTTTTTATTTTTTGTAGAATTATTTTTTGAACAGAGTCGCAATGGTTTCTTCGATGTTTGCCAAGGTGTTTTTGTAACCCTCCAATTTTTCGCGCTCTGCAGCAACTACCTTCTCGGGAGCTTTGCTTACAAACTGTTCGTTAGAAAGCTTCTTATCAATTCTTTCGATTTCCGCAAGAACTTTCTTTTTCTCTCCCGCAAGTCTTTCTTTTTCCTTCTCTACGTCAAGAAGTTCAAACAAAGGAATGAATACGCTGGCAGATTCTGTAACGATGGAAACGCACTCCTCAGGGTTATATTCCTTTTCGAAGGAGATGGAACTTGCGCTTGCAAGTCTGGTTAAGAATGCTACACTTTCACGGAAATCGTTGTGGAATGCGCTCTGAATGAAAATCGGCACTTTCTTGGAAGCGGGAACATTCATTTCGCTTCTGCGGTTACGAATTGCAGAAATGACGTCGATGATACGCTTCATAGCATCTTCTTCAGAAATAAAGGAAAGCTCAGCTTTTGCGGTGGGCCAAGAAGAAATCATAATGCTTTCGCCCTTGTGGGGGAATTTCTGCCAAATTTCTTCAGTAATAAAGGGCATAAAGGGATGAAGCAGCTGCATGGTGCTAGAGAATACGTAAGCGAGTGTATTTTGTGCCGCAACACGAGTGCTGCATTCAGGATCGAGCAATCTGGGCTTAACAAGCTCGATATACCAGTCGCAGAACAGATCCCAAATGAAATCGTACAATTTAGCAAGTGCAATACCAAGTTCGTACTTGTCAAGGTTGTCACTAACCTCTGAGGCAAGAGTGTTAAACTTGGAAAGAATCCACTTGTCTTCAATGGCAAGACCATCAACGGATTCGGGCGAAACAACTTCCTCAATATCCAGATTCATCAAAATAAAACGCGCGGCATTCCAAAGTTTGTTTGCAAAGTTACGTGCGGACTCGATTTTTTCATCAGAGAAACGCATATCGTTTCCGGGAGAGTTGTTGGTTGCCAAAGCGAAACGAAGCGCGTCTGCGCCGTACTGGTCAATGATCAACAGGGGATCGATACCATTGCCCAAAGATTTGGACATTTTTCTGCCTTGTGCATCGCGAACAAGACCGTGAATCAAAACGTCGCTGAAAGGCTTTTGATCCATATATTCAAGACCGGAGAAAATCATTCTGGAAACCCAGAAAGTAATGATATCGTAACCGGTAACAAGCGTGTCAGTGGGATAAAAACGCTTCAAATCTGCGGTTTCTTCAGGCCAACCAAGGGTGGAGAAAGGCCAAAGAGCAGAGGAGAACCAAGTATCAAGGGTATCAGGATCCTGACGCATTGCCTTGCCGCACTTGTGACAAACGGCGCTTTCATCTTTGGTAACGACCATTTCACCGCAATCGTCACAGAAGAAGGCGGGAATTCTATGGCCCCACCAAAGCTGACGGGAAATACACCAGTCGCGGATGTTTCTCATCCAATGGAAATAGTTTTTGCTGAATCTTTCGGGAATGAAACGAATATCACCGTTTTCAACAGCTTCGATAGCAGGTTTTGCCAAGGGCTCCATTTTTACAAACCACTGCATAGAAACTCTGGGTTCTACCGTGGTTCCGCAGCGATAACAAGTACCGACGTTATGATTGTAATCCTCGGTTTTAATCAAGAAACCTTGCTCATCCAAATCTTTAACAATAGCTTTTCTTGCCTCGTAACGATCCATACCTGCATACTTGGGGTAATCTTCGGTGATTTTGGCATCGTCCGTCATGCAGTTAATGATTTCAAGGTTGTGGCGTTTGCCGACTTCAAAGTCGTTGGGGTCGTGCGCAGGGGTAATTTTAACCACGCCGGTTCCGAAATCCATTTCAACGTAATCATCTGCAACTACGGGGATTTCTCTGCCTACCAACGGAAGAATCAGCATTTTGCCGACTAAATCACGATAACGTTCATCATTGGGGTTTACGGCAACGGCAGTATCGCCGAGCAAAGTTTCGGGACGGGTGGTAGCCAATTCCAAGTAACCGCTACCGTCTTTTAAGGGATAACGCAGATGCCAAAAATGACCTGCTTGATCCTCGTATTCAACCTCTGCATCGGAAATAGAAGTTAAGCAATGGGGACACCAGTTAATAATTCGTTCGCCGCGATAAATCAAATCTTTTTCATAAAGTCGAACAAATACTTCTTTAACAGCCTTAGAGCAGCCTTCGTCCATAGTAAAGCGCTCTCTTGACCAGTCACAGGAAGAACCAAGCTTCTTTAACTGGGAAATAATACGTCCGCCGTACTGTTCTTTCCATTCCCAAGCGCGCTTCAAGAAGCCTTCGCGTCCGATGTCGTCTTTTGTAATACCTTCTTTGCGCATAGCTTCAACAATTTTCGCTTCGGTTGCAATAGAAGCGTGGTCAGTGCCGGGAAGCCAAAGGGTGCAGAAACCGCGCATTCTTTTGTATCGAATTAAAATATCCTGCAGGGTATTATCCAGCGCATGACCCATGTGAAGCTGACCGGTAATGTTTGGAGGGGGGATAACAATTGTATATGACGGTGCTTCGGAATCCTCGGAAGGCTTGAAGAAACCTTTTTCACACCAAGTGTTATAAATTCTGTCCTCAAAACTTTTTGGGTCGTAATTTTTTTCCAATATTTGTGCCATAATCAACCTCGGATTTTAATATTTTATATGTGGCAATAGCACATGCATATAATCAATTTATTTTACAGCAAAACTCAAAAAAAAGCAAGTCTTTTCGTTAATTTCGGGAGGATTTGAATATCAATTTGATTTTTATTTCATAATAAAAGAACATTATAAATTGGGAAGGTAAAAGATGAATACGGAATTGATTCGTGTTTTGGTAAATGAAACCACGCTTTCAAACAATTTTTATACAAAAACTGAATTAAAATCTAAATTAAAAAAATCTATCAGAGAGATAGAAAGAAAAATTGATTCGAATACAAATTCCAATGATGATAACTTTCGTTGGCTGGTAGAAAATTATCATTTTTTACTCAAAATAGGGAAGAATCTTGTTTTTCGTGAAATCAAAATTCGAATTGAATTACTGAATTTTTTGAGAAAGGTAATTCTTCTGGAGGGATTCTTCGGCGAAAAAGAAGATATCTTTTCCGTTTTTGATGAATTTACACGAAAATATTCTATTGACGAAAAAGAATTGAATTCTATTGGATCGGCGTTGATCTTGTCTGTATTTCTTGAATTGGAACGATGTGTGGAAATTGATGCAGAAAAAATACCGCAATTGATTCAGTGTATTCACAATTTTTCAGGAATTGATTTTTTCAAATTGTCGATTCAATTTTCTCCACTTGAAAAAATTCTGCGTCTCGACCCTGCGGGAGTATATCCCAAGATGACGAAATCGACAAAAGCGCTGTATCGAAGCAGAATTGAAAAAATTGCTCGCAAAGATAAGATGTCAGTTGAAAAGGTTGCCGAAGAAATGCTGAAGTCCGCTGTTGCAGATGACAAGCACATCGGTTTTTATTTGAACAAAAATCACGTTCAGCCGCCATATTTTTCATTGATCATTATTTTCTCTTGTTTGTTTTGCTTCGGATTGTCTCTTTTTGTTCAAAATGCTTTTCTCGGATTTTTAGCCTTTCCGCTTATGTATTTTATTTCAAAGTCGTTTGTTGATCACGTGTATTCCGCGACGAAAAACTTTGAGATTTTGCCTGCAATGAAATGCGAAACCGTTGAGGATCGCGAAAAAACGGTTGTAGCCATAACGACGTTGCTTACAAATGAAGCTGATCTGTTTGAAAGCGTTAAAAAACTTGAAAAATATTGCTTAAACAATAAAAGCGAAAACGACCGCCTTTATTTTGGATTGATTTGCGATCTGCCCCAGTCAAAAAGTAAGAATCATAAAAACGATGAAAATATCATTCAACTTTTAAAACAGGAAATAGATCGTCTCAATGAAAAAAATGATTGCTATTTTGCCGTAATAAGAGAGCGTGTCTACCACGAAAGCGAGAACTCATACGTCGGTTGGGAAAGAAAACGAGGTGCAATTGAACAGTTTGCCGAGTTTTTGAAATTTGGATCAGAGATAAAGAACATTACTTTTTTTGGAAATCGTAACGTAGTCGGAAGTAAGTATTTAATTACTCTTGATTCCGACACGGAGCTTGGTATAGGTCAAGCAAAACGCTTGATTGGAAAAATGATTCATCCCTTGAATCAACCGCGCATAACGAAATTGGCTAACGGAAGAAAGTACGTTACGTCAGGACACGGTTTGATTCAGCCACGGATAGCACCATCTTTATTAACGCCGATTACTACCCCTTATGCCAAAATATTCAGCAACGGAAGCGGCGAACTACCTTATTCCGGAGCCGCCTTTGATAGTATGCAAACCTTATTCGAGGAAGGGAACTTCTGCGGCAAGGGCATTATCGATTTGGAGGCATATCGGTCCGTTGTCAGTAACACTTTGCCCGAACAGCGCATCTTAAGTCACGATATGATCGAGGGTGCTCTGCTTCGATCGGCCATTGCCTGTGATGAATATTTTATGGATTCCGATCCGCAAACTGCCATCAGCAGTGATAAAAGAATTCATAGGTGGATCCGCGGGGACGTACAGAATATACCGTTTTACTCCATTATTCCGGGATTGCGTTGTTGTTTTGCTGCGGAAAACATTCTTCGATACTTTTTGCCGCTTGCAGAACTGGCGCTTCTTGTTTTTTCAAACTTTGTATCAAAAGATTGCGCGGCAATTTGCGCTTTGACCGTTGTAATTTTTGAATTCTATCCACTTGTTTTTGATGCTGTAAAATTTCTCGTTGCACGAAATTTTCAATTGTTTGGCAGACGATTCAGAACGAAAATACGAAATCATTTGTTGAACACTCTTTATCAACGCCTGTTATCCTTTGCAGGAATCGCACACAAAGCGTATCATTATTCGGACGCTATGCTACGCGGCTTTTATCGTGCTTTTATATCGAAAAGAAAGACACTGGAATGGCAAACTTATACTCCGTTCAGCGGTCAAAATAAAGATCAGATGCTTTTTTATTTGCCATCTGTTTTAATTTCAGCTTTCATTTTGATGTTCAGTAGAGTATCAATCTTGTTTTTTGTTTCACTTTCTTTTCTGTTTTATCCGATTATTATGCTGGCAATCTCTGAAAAATATGTAGAAACGGATTTAATTGATGAGAAAAAAAGAAGAAAATTAAAAGAATTTGCAATACTTGAATTTCGTTTTTTTCAAAATATGGTCAACGAAAAAAGTTCTTTTTTACCTCCGGACAATATTCAATTTGAACCTGTTGAAAAAATCGCTAACAGAACGTCTCCTACAAATATAGGCCTTTATCTTGCTTCATTGGTCAGTGCGGTAGATTTGGGGATAATATCTTCCGCAGAATGCACGAATTTAATAGGAAAAGCCTTTGATTCCATTGAAAATATGGAACATTATGAAGGTCATCTTTACAATTGGTATGATCTGAATACACTGAATGTAATCGGAGATCGTTTTGTTTCAACGGTGGACAGTGGAAATTATATTGCATCTCTGGTTGTCGTAGCGAATGCTCTTGCAGAGTGGTCTCACGAAAACAGTGATTCAAAGAAGCTGTTAACCAGGGTTGAATCCGAAATCGAAAACGCAAATTTTAAGTGTTTGTTTGATTGGTCGGAAAACTTATTTTACGTTGGGATTTTCACAAATGATAAGAAGGTTCGAGGTTCTCACTACGATTTGTATATGAGTGAGGCACGAATTACCTCATTTCTTGCCATTTCTTTGGGACAAATTCCTCCTTCCCATTGGCATTCCACAAAGAGACCTGTTTTATCCTTGGCAGGCCGTGTCGGAATCGGGTCTTGGTCGGGTACTTGCTTTGAATATTTTATGCCCACACTGTTTTTGCCAATCATAGAAAACTCATTGGAAGATGAAAGTCTGGATTTCGCCTATCATTGTCAAAAGAAATATGCGGCACATCGGGAATTCGGCAGTATTTACGGAATTAGCGAGAGTGGATATCTTCTTACAGATGATAACGAAAATCTGCAATATATGGCTTTTGGCGTTCCGTATTTATCCATTGTTGAACGCAAATATGACAGCAAGGTAATTTCGCCGTATTCTACTTTTTTAATGCTTTCAAAAGGCGGTGTCCATTCATTTAAGAATTTGGATTTGTTGAAGAAAATAGGGTGCTTGGGTCCGATGGGATATTTTGAAGCAGTAGAATTTTCATCCGGTCGTACAATGGATTTTGGCGTGGTTCGATCTTATATGGCTCATCACAAAGGAATGAGCTTTCTTTCCATTGCAAACGCTCTGTGCGATCAAAAAAACGTCCAACGTTTTATGTCGAGAATGGGTTTCAATGAAAAAACAGAACTCTTGGCAGAGCGTTTTCCCATTGAAGGAAAGGTCTACCAAAGAAAACATTTCAACAGAGAAAATACTTCTAAAGAAGTGAAAACAAAGCGAGAAAATCTATCTCTTAAGCTTAAGGCGGAAAACGGAAAACTAATGACCGACGGAAAAACTGCTTTTGTTGCTTATGATGATGGAAAAAATCGCTTATTATATCGATCCAAAGATGTATTTGACCATGAAAAAGGTGGACTTACCTGTACTTTTTTTGAATCGGGAGAAGAACTTACAATTGAAAATATTGAACGGTCAAAAATCAGATTTGATGGAATTTGTTTTGAGAAAATCCTGATCAAAAACAAAAGTTCTTTTGCTGTCAGATATGCACCGATTTACGGAAAAAATGCTTTTTTTATGCGAATGGAAGTGAACGGTGTTTCCGAGAATTGTCGGGTAGAGGTTGATTTTCACTTTCTATATCAAGCGTTAGAGGTTTATCGTGCGCATTCTGCCTTCCACAATTTATCTCTGGAAGGGTGTGCGGGCGAAAATAAATTGATTTTGCGGCGCCGAGGCACAGAAAAACACGATGTTGTTTTGATCTATTCGTCGAAACCGTTTAAAACAAAATTTTCTCACTTTAAAGAAAGTGAATCTTTTGATTGGCGAATGCTTTATGATTCCGATGTGAAAATTATTTTTGATTTGGAATCGGCGGAAAGCCTTGTAATTCCCCTCGTGTTTTCTTTTGACAACGATTCATCTTTGCTTTCTGAGGAAATTTTTGACGGTTCATATCAGTTTTCCAAAAATATGCGGGAGATCTCTTTGCATAAATTATCAAGGTTTCATGAGACCTGTCATTTAGATCGTTACTCTTTAAATTGTTTGAATGAAATGCTTTTGCTTTTAAACGCAACGGAAAATTTTTATCAAACAGATTTTGATTCATCTCAAAAAAATCAATTATGGAAATATGGAATTTCGGGCGATCGAAAGATTATTTCGCTTTTTTTGGAATCGAGTGACAAAACTGCTTTGAAATGTTTGAAATCTTATATTTCCGCATTTAAAGCACTTGTTCTTTCGGGAATAAATTTATTTGATTTTGTAATTCTTCACGAAAAATCCTGCGGTTACTTTGATCATAAAAGAGAAGCGCTATCCAATATCGTGTCGCAGCTTCAATGCGAATTTTTGATCGGCAAACACCCCGGAATTCATTTTGTAGTGTGCGAAGAAATGGATCTTAAGTTTTGGAAATCCGTTTCGGCGCGGCTGGTTTATCGTGGAAATGTTGTAGGGATGGATGAAATAAAAGAAAAACAAATGCGGATTTTCAAAAGTTCAAGCAATCTTTCTTCCGATGCTGATGAAGTTGGTAAATTTCAAAACAATGGATTTGTCATTTCAAAAGAAAAATTCAATCCAAACGTCCCGTTTTCACACGTTGTTTCTGCGCCAAATATTGGTTTTGTTTGTAATCAGAATTCGCTGGGGTTCACTTGGTTTAGAAATTCCGGATTAAACAGAATATCCCGATGGGATAATTTGCCAAGCGGTGATGACGGAGAAAAAATCTTTTTATCAAAAGACGGAATTGAATACGATCTTTTGCAAATTGCTCGGAATATCTCGTATAAATCCTCGATGGCAATTTATGAAGGTGAAATATTTGGTGAGCAATATTCCGTTTTTGCTACTTTGATTAAAGAATTCTCAGCAAAAAGTATTGTAGTCATTTTATCAAACCAATTGAAAGATTCGAAATTGATCTTTTCTTTTGTTCCATCCTTGGGGCAATTTGCAAATAAAAACGTATTTGTGGACTTGAAAGATGATGTATTTCGTATTTCTCCCGCTATTTACGATGATTATTTCGGAAAATCGTTTTTTAGCTCATTAGACAAGAAGGCTTCTTGTTTTAAATCACAAAACAGACTTTGTTTTGCTGTGAATTCCGGTGAAGAAAATTTCTTTTTCCTGGGCGGATATACCAATGAAACCCACCTGGAATTTATTAGAGGAGGTCTAAAAGAACGGGCGAAAGAAATGATTCTTTCCAATATCAAGAAGTCTGTGAATCGTGTGCAAAAAATGAACTTACAGGAATTTTGGTTGCAATATCAGGTTCTTCATTCTCGATTTTACGGTAGAACAGGGCTCTATCAGTCCAGCGGAGCTTATGGGTTCAGAGATCAATTGCAAGATTGTCTGTCATTTATCAAAAATGATCCGCAACGAACGCGAGTTCATTTGATTCGTTGTGCATCACATCAGTTTGAAGAAGGTGACGTTTTGCATTGGTGGCATACAATCAGAAACGAAGAAAAATGGGATCCCGGTGTCAGAACAAGGTGCAGCGATGATTATCTTTGGTTAATTTACGGTGTCACCGTATATATGGATCAAACGGGCGATGATTCAATTTTAAACGTTGAAATTCCTTTCTTAATTGGCGAAGAACTAAACGAATGTGAAAAGGAAAAATATATTTCAACGTGTCGCGGAAAAAGTGAAAGTATGCTTGTGCATTTGGAGAAAGCCGCAAAGCTGTTTCTGTCAAAAGGACTAGGTGAAAACAATCTGCCTGATATCGGAATCGGAGATTGGAATGACGGTATGAATTCGGTTGAGGGAGATAGTGTTTGGCTCGCTTTCTTCTCGGCAATTTGTTTGAACCGCGTGAAAAAACATCTTTCCATGCAAACACAAGCAGAAATTGAGTGTGTGCTTGGCAAACTGAAAAGCGGATTGGAAAAATCTTTCAACGGTTCGTGGTTTGTTCGTGCTCACAGAAGAAACGGTCAGGTGCTCGGAAATGACAGACTGCTTCAATCGGAATGCAGTATCGACTTGATAACGCAAGCCTTCGCTGCGTTTTATAATCTTGAATTTCGCGAGACAAAGCACAAATTGGACAATGAGATGGTTCTAAGCTCATTAAATGCCGCTTTCGAAATTCTTGTGGATTCCAAACATCGAATCATAAAACTTTTTGATAAGCCTTTTGTAAATACCGAGCCTTCACCCGGGTATATTCAGAGATATTGTGCAGGTGTCAGAGAAAACGGTGGTCAATACACCCACGCTGCCGTTTGGTTTGCTATGGCAATGCTTGATTTCGGAAAAGAATTAAAAGATGATCAATTGATTAAAAAAGCGCGGACATTAACTGAGATTCTCGATCCGACGATCAACGTAAAAAGAGAACTGTTTGAGCGATATCAAAGAGAGCCCTATGTATTGTGCGGAGATATTTATGCTGCAAAAGGTTTTCGCGGTCACGGCGGGTGGAGCTGGTATACTGGCGCGGCTTCCTGGTATTTACAGTTACTTGAAAAGTGGAAGGAAATTGAAAAAGATTCCCGTGAATAAATTAAAGAGACGTCAAAGACGTCTCTTTAATTTATATTGAAATATGATAGAATCTCAAACGTTTTTTTCATAGAGTCGAAAACTACGCTTTCATCTGTTTTTAAAGGATTTTTGCAGGGGATCGCCATAGAAAGAACGTTTGGTGTAAATGGGGAAAACAGTCGTTCGGATGCGCTGATTGCTTTATCCGAAACCATTGGATTGAAATCAATTTTGTTGTTATTGGAAAACTGAATAACAGAGTTTAACAGTTTTTTTGAGGAAAAATGCTTTCCGTCCTTAATGCAGAGAATAGGATCAGAGTTTTCTGATTCGGCAAAGCCCAGTAATACGGCATTCCTTGCTTGCAACCGATTCAAAACAGTTGATTCCGATTTGTATCCGGTATTGAAGCCGCTTGTAAAGCAAAAAGCAATGTCGTTTCCCGAGAATTGTTCAGCAAATTTGATTAAAACAGCCAAGCAAGCGAATCGTCCTGCAAATCTTCCGGTAATTACATCGCTCTCAATCTCAATCTTGTTTTGAATAGAAAATGCACTTCCAAGTTTTACTTCGGAATTTTCGATACAAAATGCGTTTTTGTCATATTTCGATTCTAAAAGAGAACATCGATTTCCTTTGTAATCCAGCACCGTGTCTATATCTTTCAATTCTTTTATCGATGCCGCAGTTGGTGTCAGGTAACATAAGGTATCTTCCCGATAGAGACAAGTAAAGCCGGGAGAATCCATTGCTGTAAAAATCACGTGGCTTGGAATAGAGTCCGATGTTTTTTTTACAATTACGTTTCCGAGAGGATCAATGTATCCCCAAAATCCCTTTTGGACAAAGTAATCTTTGATGAACTTTGCAAGAAGAAATTCAGAACCGTTGACACAGGGGAGTGACGAAATTTGTTTTAAAAGATCAAGCATTTCGAAGCCCTCCGATCTGTATCTCTTGCAAAATTACACGAATCGCTTTTTCCGTTTGCTCTATATCACTTTCCCACACAACTCCGACCGGTCCGTGAATATATCGGCACGGGGTAGAAATAGAAATTGATGCCATACCACAACCTTCGTTCAAAAATGAAGATGCTTCGTTTCCGCCTGTACGCATTGCTTTGGTCTGACAAGGGATATCTTTTTTATCAAGGAGTGAGAAAACCTTGGAAATCAAATTCGCATCATAAACGCATCGTCCGTCAGCAAAAGATATAACGGGTCCTTTTCCAAGCTCGCATACCTTTGCAGGTCCTTCAATATTCGGTAAATCGTTGGGAGTGGTAACATCCAAAGCGATTCCGAAATCAAAGGTGTTGTTTGATGCAAAACAAGCCGCGCCAAGCAATCCAACTTCCTCTTGGACGGAAAACACAAACGTAGCGTCAGAAATTTCGGGATCGCAGATAAGATTACAGAGAATAAAACAACCCAAACGGTCGTCTATTGCCTTTCCGCAAATGGCATTTGAATTCAGTCTCTCGGTTTTTGTTGCAAAAATTGCAAGATCACCCTTGAATATTCTTTCCTTAGTCTCCTCTCTGTTGTCGGCACCGATATCAATATAGAGATCGGAAAAGTCAAGTGTTTGTTTTTGATCCCGATTCATATGGATCGGTTTTGCACCGATTACGCCGAAAATATCTTTTTCGGGAAAGTATACGCGTTTTGAGGGAAGGGGAGCAGGGTTGATTCCACCTACTGCCGCAAAGCGAAGTGTTCCGTCTTCGTTATACCCTGTAACTGTCAAAGCAACTTCATCCATGTGTGCAGAAATTACAAGATTTCCACCGTTTCCTTTTGTGGCAATCAGATTTCCTAAGGAATCAATTTTCAGGGTGGTTACGTGGGATTTGATTTTTTCAATAATCAAATCTCGTGTTGCCTTTTCTGCACCGGACGGTCCAAAAGATTCGGTCAGTTTTTTTAAATAATCAAAATCATTTTGATTCAATTATATTCACCTCCCCGAATTTTATATCGGTATGCTCAAGCAAACAGCAAAGCAAATTTACCGTTTTTTCGATGTCTTTTTCAGACACGATTTCCGATGCAGTGTGCATATTTTTAATGGGAATTGAAATTAAAGCGCAGGGAATTCCGTGATTTCGAAGCTGAAGCGCCGTTGCACTAGTTCCCGTGCCACCGGGCTCGACAACAATTTGCAAATCCATTTTTTTGTCTTTGGCAACGCCGGAAATCCAAAAGGCAACGTCACGGGTGAGGGTATCGGCAATAGAAACGGAAGGTCCGTGATCCATAAGAATACACTGATCTTCATTCAATCCTTTTGTCTTGGCAAAGCCTGCGTCTACAACGAGAGCAAAATCAAATTTTTCATTAAAATTTGCGCATTTTACGCCACGAGAAGTAGATTCCTCGCCAACGGTAAACAAAAAGTGCAAATGATTGTTTGTTTGTACTTTTTCGCACGTTTCAAGCAGAGCGATGACAGCCGCTTTGTTATCCAAAGACGGACAACAAAATTTACCGTTTAAAAGTTTTAAAACAGGCGAAGCAAAGGTTATGGGATCACCAAGGGAAACACTTTTTTCAGCTTCTTCTTTTGAGGAAAAACCGCAATCCAAATAGATGTTATCAAAGGAATTTTTTTTGCCGTTTTCTTCTTTTTTAAGCAAATGGGGAGGTATAGAGCCCGCTATTGCTTTATATTTTTCTTTAGAGTGAACGAAAAATTCAGTTCCCGGTATAATGTTGGAATCAAAACCACCGCAAGGAGAAACAGCAAGAAATCCATTTTTTGTGATTTCTTTTATACAAAATCCGATTTCATCCAAATGCGCTTCGATCAGGATGTTTTTGGCATTTGGATTTTTGGACTTTTTGATAATAGATAAATTGCCGAAATCATCAATTTCAGCATGATGTTTTGCAAATATTGCAGGGATTTCTTTGTGTGAATATGTGATTTCATTCCCGGTAACGTAGCAATGTTCCCTGAGGGATTCAAGCGTTTTTAAAAAATGGCTCATTTTAACTCCGAGACTAATTTTTTAAACAGTTTTCCGCGTTCTTCAAAATTTTTAAACAGATCAAAACTTGCACTTGCGGGGGAGAGGATTACAATATCTCCGTCATTGGCTGATTCTTGTGCAACAGCTGCCGTCTGATTAAATTCGGGACAATCGATGATTTTAAGAGCAGAGGAATCGTACAGTTTCGATGCCAGAACGGCATTCTTGATTTTGGTAGAAGTAGCGCCACAGAGGATCAAAACTTTTACGTGCTCGCAAATTTCATCACCCAAAGCGGTATAATCCAGATTTTTATCATAACCGCCCGCAATCATAATTACTTTTTGAGTAAATGCGCGAAGGGCAGCGGTGGAACGTGAAGGAGAGGAGTCGATGGAGCTGTTGTAATATTTTACACCGTTTAAAATTCTGCAAAGTTCAATTCGGTGTTCTACACCGCCAAACGTTTTGGCAATTTCAAGAATCGCATTGTTTTGAACAAGCTTGATCGTAGCCGCGATGGCTGCCATATAGTTTTCAATGTTGTGCGTTCCGGGCAAAAGAATGTCGGAAAGAGCCAAAACGGTTGTTGTAATATTACCGGAGCGATAATAAATATTTTTGTCGTCACAATAGACAACCTCTTTCATATCGCGGCAAATCTTCTCGGGATTGCGGGTAAAATAACAACAAGTGCCGTTTGCTTTTGCGGCGGCAGTGTAATGGTTGTCCAAATTTAATACGGAACGGGAATTTTCGGTTTGATGCTTTAAGATGTTTTTCTTTGCTTCGAGATACTCATCCATATCGCGATGCCAATCTAAATGATTTTCAGAAAGATTGGTAATAATGGAAACATCGGGGCTATATCTGCAGTTCATAAGCTGAAAACTGGAAAGCTCCATAACACTGATGCAATTCAAATGGGTGATCTCTTTCAATTGAGGAAGCATAGATTTGCCGATGTTTCCGCCCAAAAAGACACGGAAACCATTTTTTTCAAGAATTTTCGCTGTCAAAGTGGTAGTCGTTGTTTTTCCGTCACTACCGGTAATCGCAATGGTTTTACAAGGAACAAAGCGTAAGAAAAGCTCCGTTTCACAGGTTAAATACGATCCGTTTTCAACCGCTTTTAGAAATGCTGGGTGATCGGGTCTGATGCCGGGGGAGCGAATTACGATATCTTCATTGAGATTGTCCAAATATTTTTCGCCTAAGAAAACAAAGCCCTTATTTTCAAGAACGGTTTTAATTTCTACGTCGTCCATTTTCTTTTTCAGATCGCGTACGGTAACGCGGCTTGCACCGCATTCATATAAATACGCTACGAGAGGAACGTTTGAAACACCTGCACCAATCAAAGAAATGCTCTTGTTTTTTACAAAATTGCACAAAGCGAGATAACCTTTTTCCATAAAATAAAACTCCTTCACTGTAAATAACAGGTTAATTATAACGAATTTAAAATAATTATTCAATATGTTTGACAAAAATATATTTATCGGTTATAATATAACCAATATGACTAGGTGGGGCGATTACGCTTTGATTTCGAAAGAACCAAAGTGAGGAAAGTCCGGGCTTCACATGGCAAGGATAACGGATAACGTCCGCCGAAGGTGACTTTAGGGAAAGTGCAACAGAGAGATACCGCCGGGTAACCGGTAAGGGTGAAAAGGCGAGGTAAGAGCTCACCGACCTTTATGGTAACATAGAGGCCCTGTAAACCCTATCCGAAGCAACACCGCATACAAAACAGACCGCAAGGTCAATGCTAGCCAGGCAGTTTTATAGGTGGCTAGAGGCAGAAAGAGATTTCTGTCCCAGATAGATGATCGCCGGTGCAGATATGCATTACAGAACCCGGCTTACAAGCCTAGTCATAAGTAAGTTTTTTATTGTGCAAGCACATAAGGAGGTATTATGCTCGGATTCGATAAGGAAAAAACAATTACTTACAAGATCACCAAAGAAGAAGAGGATCTTGTTCACAAGACTCTTGCCACTGTGTACGAAGCTTTGATTGAAAAAGGCTACAATCCTTTGAATCAACTCGTAGGTTATATCCTGACTGAAGATCCTACGTATATTACCAACTATAACAACGCTCGCACTTTAATTGCAAAGATCGAGCGTGACGAGTTGTTGCGCCATCTCTTGAAAAGTTATTTGAATATCTAGAAAGGTTAATACAAATGGCAAAAGAAATTACGGAATATACGACTTATTGCGGCAAACCTTTGGTTAAAAACGGCAACATTATTTGCTACGGTAATCCTTCTAAAAAGGCTGTCTTGGTTCTCACCGTCCTTACGACCAAGGATTTTCACGGGAAGGAAATCCCCGATATGATTTTTGTTCAGGTGCAGGATACAAAAACGGGTGAAGTTTTGAAGCAGTCAGAAAAATATGGTCTTTATGAAGCTTTGGACTTTGGTAAGGTCTGGCTTGAAAAAGAACTGAAAAAATAATATGGATTTCGTGCAAAAGAACTCAATGAGTAATTTTGCACGTTTTTTTTGATAATATGATTTACAATTTTTCTTCCGGAGACATTTTAGAACTGAAAAAGAAGCACCCATGCGGCGGAATTCTTTTTCACGTGTTATTCGCAGGAAGCGACGTAAAAGTCCGTTGCGAAACTTGTGGTCGTGAAATGGTTTTGCCTCGTGTAAAGCTTGAAAAAAACATTAAGAGAGTGATCAAAAAACAGCTATGATTGATAAATTGAAAAACGCTGAGCTGCGATATCTTGAAATTGAAAAAATGCTCGGAGATCCCGAGGTCGTCTCATCTACAGCAAAATATACGCAGCTTATGAAGGATTATAAAAATCTTACCCCTATTATCGAAGCCTACCGCGCATTGACAAATTCGGTTGAGCGCCAAAAAGACGCGGCGGAAATTCTTGCAGAAAAGCCTGATGAAGAAATGGTTCTTCTTGCGCAGGAAGAGCTTGAAGAAGCAAAAGCTGAAGAAGCCCGTTTGTTGAATGAAATCAAAATCCTCTTGCTGCCTAAGGATCCCAATGACGATAAAAACGTTATTATGGAAATTCGTGCAGGCGCCGGTGGGGAAGAGGCTGCGCTTTTTTCGGGTGTTTTATATCGTATGTATACAATGTATGCACAAAACAACGGTTGGAAAAGCGAGATTATCGGTTGCAACGAGACCGAGCTTGGCGGATATAAAGAAATCTCCTTTATGATCGAAGGCGACGGTGCATATTCCAAATTGAAATTTGAGAGCGGCGTTCATCGCGTTCAGCGAGTTCCCGAAACTGAATCTCAAGGCCGAATTCAAACCTCTACCGTTACCGTAGCCGTTCTTCCCGAAGCGGAAGACGTTGAGGTTACCATCAATCCGCAGGACCTGGAAATCGATACCCACCGAGCAAGTGGTGCAGGCGGTCAGCACGTCAACAAAACAGACTCCGCAATTCGAATTCTTCACAAGCCAACAGGCATTATCGTAGAATGCCAGGACGAAAGAAGTCAATTGAAGAATCGAGAAAAAGCAATGAAGGTTCTTCGTTCAAAAATTCATAAGCTTGAATTGGAAAAACAAGCGACTGAAATTTCAAATGCAAGAAAAAGTCAGATTGGTTCAGGCGATCGAAGCGAACGTATCAGAACTTATAACTATCCTCAAGGCCGTGTCAGTGACCACAGAATTTCGTTGACGCTTCATTCCATCGATAATATTCTTAACGGAAAACTTGACGAACTAGTGGAAGCATTGACGACTGCCGAAAGAATGGAGCAGCTTGAAAACGGTGATATTTCATGAAAACAGAAATTTTAAAAATTGATCCCAATTGCTTTGAAGATTCTTCTTTGCAAAACGCGGGAGAGATTATTCGAGCAGGTGATCTGGTTGCTTTCCCAACGGAAACTGTTTACGGACTTGGTGCAAACGCTTTGGATGCGGAAGCCTGTAATAAGGTTTTCGATGCTAAAATGCGTCCGCGGGATAACCCTTTAATTGTTCACGTATTATCTCCCGCCGATTTTTCCGACTATGCTTACACTGAAAATCAGCCTTTATTAAATGAACTTGCTCGTCGCTTTATGCCGGGACCTTTGACTGTTATATTGAAAAAAAAGGATGTTATCCCGGATGAGGTTACGGTCGGTCTTTCGACGGTAGCACTCCGCTGTCCGTCGCATCCGGTTGCGAGAGCTTTGATACGTGTCTCCGGACGCCCCATTGCGGCTCCTTCGGCAAATCTATCGGGACGCCCAAGCCCCACGGAGGCAAATCACGTCATTGAGGATATGAGTGGCAGAATTCCCATGATTCTTGACGGCGGCGAAAGTGAAGTCGGTTTGGAATCTACCGTTATTTCTCTGGACGGTGATCAGATTCGTCTGTTGCGCCCCGGTTTTGTTACTCTTGAAGATCTGAAATCGGTAACTGATCATGTGATCGTTTCAGATGCGGTTTTGTCTGCATTACAGCAAGATCAAAAAGCGGAGTCTCCGGGAATGAAATACCGTCATTACGCCCCCAAATCTCCTGTTACAATGGTGTTTGGATCAGAGGATCGTGTGATTGAATTTTTCATTGAAAAAATTAGTGAAGGATGCGGTATTCTTTGTTTTGAGGAAGATTTAGAGTTTTTGAGAGGAAAAGGCTTCGATCAAAACATCATTTCTTTCGGTTCAAAAGACGATCTGCTTTCACAGGCCTCGGGATTGTTCGATGCTCTGAGAAAGTTTGACTCCGTTTCCGTTCCTCAAATCTATACAAGACAGACCAAGCAGGACGATCTTGGACTTGCGATTTCCAATCGATTGCTCCGCGCGTGCGCTTTTCATTCCATTGAGGTTTAATTTATGAAAATTATTGGTATTTGCGGTAACAGCGGATCCGGAAAAAGTACCGTCAGTCGTTTTTTTGAAGAAAATAATCTGCCTGTTTTGGATTGCGATATAATCTATCATCGGTTGGTGGATGCTCCGTCTACTTGCCTGGATGAGATCGCAAAACATTTTGGAAAAGACGTTATTTCTTCAGGGCAATTAGACCGAAAAAAATTATCCGCGATTGTTTATAACGATCGAAATAAAATGCTTCTATTAAACGAAATCTCCCATCGGCACGTAAAAGAGCAACTCGAAGAAAGCATCAAACAGATGGAAAAAGAAAACGTTAAAGGGTGCGTTATTGATGCACCGATGCTGTTTGAAGCAAATCTCGATCAACGCTGTGATTATGTAATTGCCGTTGTAGCGGATGACGAAGTAAAATTCCGTCGTTTAAAATTACGAGATAATATTGATCCCGAAGTTGCAAAGAAAAGAATTTCCAATCAAATTTCTGATGAAGAATTAAAATCTCGCGCAAACATAATAATAGAAAACAACGGAACACAAGAAGAATTACACAAAAAATGTATTGAAGTGTTAAAATCAATTTTTTAGAAAAGGAAGAAAGTTATGAGCGAAAAAAATGAGTTGAGAGAAAAACTTTGCTTTAGCACCAAAAGTGCCGCCAAAGTATTTGATTCCGAAAAGATCAATAAAGCTTTTGATTTTGCTGAAGGCTATAAAAAATTTTTAAACGCCGCAAAAACCGAAAGAGAAGCGGTTGTTTTTGCCAAAAATCTTGCCGAGGAAAAGGGTTTCGTTTCTTTTGAGTACGGAAAAGAATATTCAGCGGGTGATCGCATTTATTATGTCAATCGAAATAAGTCGATTATTCTTGCTGTAATCGGTGAAAAAGACGTTACGGATGGATTCGGGATTATTGCATCCCACATCGATGCGCCGCGCATTGATTTAAAACCTAACCCTCTTTGTGAAAAAGAATCCATCGCTTATTTTAAAACCCATTATTACGGCGGAATCAAAAAATATCAATGGCCTACCGTACCTCTTGCGCTTCACGGCTCAGTAATTCTTGCAAACGGCGAAAAAATTGATGTTTGCATTGGTGAGAATGAAAATGATCCGATTTTTTATATCACAGATCTTTTGCCTCATCTTGCACAGGATCAAATGAAACGAGTGGCAGGAGAACTTACACCCGGCGAAAACTTAGCTGTAATTGCAGGTTCCTTGCCCGTGCAAAGCGAAGATGATGTTTCCGAAGCAGTAAAGGTGCGCGTTCTCCAGTTTTTAAATGAAAAATACGGAATGGTCGAGGAAGATTTTATTTCTTCCGAATTGATGCTTGTTCCTGCGCTGAAGGCAAGAGACGTCGGTTTTGACCGCAATCTGATTGCTTCTTATGCACACGACGACAGAGTATGCGCATATCCCTCAATGATGGCGTTCTTTGATGCCCAAAAGCCCCTGCACACGTCCGTTTTGGTTTTTGCTGATAAAGAAGAAATTGGCAGCAGCGGCAATACCGGTTTGAATACAAATTATCTTTATGACTTTTTGTGCGAATTATGCGGTAAGAAGAATGCAAGACAGGCATTGGCAAATTCCTGGTGCTTGTCTGCCGATGTAAATGCCTGCTACGATCCGATTTTCCCGGAAGTTTATGAAAAGCAGAACAGCTCACTTTTAAATCACGGTGCCATTATCACAAAGTATACGGGTGCACGCGGTAAGAGTGGCACGTCCGACGCTTCCGCAGAATTTATGGGCGAAATTCGCAAAATTTTGAACGAAAATTCGGTAGTTTGGCAAATCGGTGAGCTTGGAAAAGTAGATCAGGGCGGTGGTGGAACCGTTGCTCAGTATATTGCAAAACTCAATATTGACGTAGTAGATCTGGGTGTACCCGTGCTTTCCATGCACGCACCTTATGAAGTTGTATCGAAACTTGACGTTTACAGCACTTACGAAGCTTGTCTTGCTTTTTATAACAGAAAATGAGTAATTTCAGTAATATTTCAATGCCGGAGCTTCTTGCTCCGGCGGGGAATTACGAAAAAATGGAGTCAGCCTTTCGATTTGGTGCAGATGCCGTTTATCTTGCAGGTTCAAAATTCGGAATGCGTGCGGCGGCCGACAATTTTTCCATTGAAGAACTCAAATCTGCGATTCTTTATGCACATTCCCTTAATAAAAAAGTTTATCTGACCCTTAACGTGATGCCGAGACAGCACGAGTTATCTATGCTTGTGGCTTATCTTGAAGAATTATCAGAATGTGCGCCTGATGCAGTGATCGTAGCCGATCTTGGTGTTTTTATGCTTTGCAAAAAGCACATCCCCAAAATCCCGATTCACATATCAACCCAGGCGGCAACGGTAAATGCAGAAAGCTGCCGTGCCTGGTATGAAATGGGTGCCAGCCGTGTGGTTCTCGCGCGCGAATTATCTCTTTCCGAAATTATTGGTATCCGCGAGAAAATTCCGACAAATCTTGAACTTGAGACTTTTGTACACGGTTCTATGTGCGTATCTTTTTCGGGACGTTGTATGCTTTCCGAATATTATACCGGCAGGGATGCAAATAGGGGAGAGTGCACCCAGCCTTGCCGCTGGCAATACCAATTTTATGAAGAAAAGCGCCCTGATGAAATTTTGACCTGCGAAATTCATCCGGAAGGCAGTTATTTATTCGGTTCCAAAGATCTTTGTATGATCGAGCATTTGAAAGAATTGACGCAAGCAGGTATTTCAAGCTTTAAAATCGAAGGCAGAATGAAAAGTGCTTATTACACGGCGCTTGTTACCAATGCGTACAGAATAGCAATGAATTCCTTCGACAAGGCAATTGATTATTCAATTTTATTACGGGAACTTGATTGTGTCTCACATCGTGAGTATTGCACGGGATATTATTTTGACCGTGAAATGAACTCTTCGCAGCTTGCTTCGGATAACGGTTATATCGGAGAGAAATCATTTTTATGCACGGTTTTGAATTATGATCAAAATACAGGTCTTGCCAAATGCAAGCAAAGAAACAAATTTTCCGTTGGTGATTCCTGCGAATTCGTAACTCCCGGGAAAGTCGGTCAAACTTTGGAATTCACAGAAATGTTTGATGAGAAAATGGAAAAAATTACGTCCTGTCCGCATCCACAGCAAATCTTTTATATCAAAACAAATACGGAACTAAAGCAAGGAGATCTGATCCGTAAATAAATTTTGTATAATTGGAGGCTAAAACGAATGGAAGAATTAAAACATTTGTGTAGGGCACATTTCGATCAGGTAATTCGTGGAGAAAATGACTTGATATTGTTCTTTTACAGAAAAGAAGATCCGTCTTCAATTTTAGGTCTCAATGCAATGAACGACGTATTTTCATTTATTGCAAAACCATTTGATATGTATTTAATTGACATTGATGCAGAACCTGATATCACCGCAGCATTTTCTGTTAAAAACGTTCCTGAATACATATCTGTAAAAAATCAAAAAATTTATAAAAGAAGCACAGAACTATTGGAACCAAGCGAAATTCTTTCAATGTTAAAATAGTAAACCCAATACAGATCAACGAAATAGAACGTACATTTCACAATAGAATCATATAAAAGAAAAAGAAGCCCTACAAAAGAGCTTCTTTTTTTATCTGGAAAGAAAGACAGGTTTAAGCGGTTCAAATAGATCATAGACAAAACCGAAATATAAGGAAAATATTGACGTTAACCTCCGTATATTTCAAACTCTATGCCCCCAACTATACAAAATTTGCATTTTGTATAGTTGACTAGGCCGAACAAAAGGGGCGCTACGCTTGTTTCCCCTTTCGTCGCCCCGTACAACTAGAGCACGAGATAATTTCTCTGACCGTTGGTTTGTCTTTGATTGGGTCAGAGAAATTCTCTCGGCTACAAAATGGACGTTTTGTATGGTTCGGCAGGATTAAAGCCACGGACTTCCACGGCTGCGCGCTTCTGTCTCTGCCTACTCCTTTCCTCGCTTTGCGGTTCACCCGCTTGTGCGAATTATAGTCTTGTGCCGTGGCTGGTGCTTGTCCCGCTTCCATCAGCACCCCGAGATCGACGGTCGAGCTTATTCGGCAAGGGCAAGAGGTACTTTGTGAGAAGGGTGCCCTTGCCGCCTTGCGCCCGCCATGGGTGCGCAGTACGTGTCCGATAAAAGGGACAGTTTCTGCAAAAGGTATTGACAAAACGAAACAAACGTGGTACAGTATAAGAGCGCCGACGTGCTACACGTCAAACACTACCCCATACGTCCACATTGCCACCCCGGCAATGGGTAGTGTACCAAAAAAAACCTAGGTTGTCAACCTAGGTTTTTTTCTTTTGCTTTGGCGAGCTCCGGAAGGAGAAGCTCGACTACCCTCTTTGCGATCAAATCGGCAAGCTCTATCAGATCGTCACTGGATGGGGTCGGTGTCCGCTTGCCCGCACGTGCCAGATCGGCAAAGGCGTAAAGCATTGTGGTAGACATTGAGTTGTGCTGCAACTCTCGTTGAACCGCTGGCAAACCAGCGGTTTTTCGCAACTCTACGGCGTAAGTTTTTCGGGCAGAGTGCGGCGAAGCGTTCACCTCTACCCCCATCAGATCAGCCGCCTTCTTGATGTCCTTCCAGACGGCTTGTCGTGTCCGATGTGATCCCCGCTTTCTCCCGGGGAAGACATACTTGCTACCGTGCACGTTTCTTGAGAAAAGCTCGTTTTTCAGCAGTTTTGACAACTTTTTCACACCTTTTTTCCCCGTTTTCTTGGCAAAATAGGTAAATTGATTGCCTTTTGTGAAGTTCTTCCACTCCAGCCGCAGCACGTCATCAATGCGAAGACCCGTCTCCAAAGAGACCCTGATAGCCAGTACGTTGTCCCGCTGCATTACCCGGTACAAGTGTTCGTAGGTCGACGGCTTTAGATAGTCACTTTTCATCAGTTTACATTCCTAAAAAAGTCAACTGTTGAGGTTCAAAATTTTGCAAGCCGTCTGACCGTACGTGACGAGGGTTCCCTCGTCATCCTCGAAAAGCTCGTTGGAGTAAATAAGCAAAGGTTGGGCGAGGTCTCCGCCGTGAAGATAGAATCTGCCGCCCACTTTCTGCCCGCCCTGCTTTGTCATATACTTCCAGATATACTTGGAAATTTTAACCTGGGCGTCTTCCCCGTCGACGATCAGAGCAGTCGAGAAGCCAAGGGGCATGTCCTTCACGTTGTATATCTCCTGTGCAAGCTTTTTTTTCGAAGACGCGATTTGATCCCATGCAAGAGTGTACTTGCCAACCCTCCAATATCCCGAAGAAACGAGCTTCAAGCCCTCCCTATTTGTAATCCCGTGAAAATGAATAGCCCCATCCTTATGCCTTTCAGGAACAAGAATATATTTCAAACCGTTCCTGCGGACACGGTTTGAAAGCCAGATCGAAAGAGAGGTAACGATAGACTCGTAAGAACATCGGTCGATCATCTTCGGGTCAAAAGTGAAAGTTACGAAAGTGTCAAGGTCGGAATTGCACATGAGATAGTCATAGCATTGCTGCCGTGCACGGTTGAAAGATTTCCGCCAAAAGGTGTTGAAAACCTCGGAACGATTACGAAGTTTCGTATCATCTCCAAAGGGGTCGGTAGAAACAACAACCTCGTCAAAGGTTTCGTCCCGATGAAGTTCCATTTTGCGGGGATTGTAAATCAAACGATCAAAGGTAACCCTTTTTACCGGATAGAATCCCCCAGCCCCATCCGGATAGAATTTTGTGCAAGAGTTATAAAGTACCTCGGATGATGCTTTGTGCCCGAAAACGGGCGCTGCAGGAAGCGAAATTCCGTTCGTGCTTCCAATGTTTTTTGCGCTGTGATTGATTTCGTCCAAAATTGATTTTGGGCAGATTTTGACAGAATAATGTGGTTATATATCAAGTAAAAGGCAAGCCGAGATCTTGCCGCGGAGATGTACCGCTCCGCGCTGCTGCGCCCCCGCCTGCGGCGGCAGGCTTCGCCCGCTTCGCTTCTTGTAGGCTACCACTTGCGCGGCAGCCTATTGGCTTCCCTGCGGGAAGCTATAGCCTACGGCTACCCTAGCCGTTGGCTCCGTAGCCGTAGGCTTAACGGGGGAGTAGTCCCATCCGTCGGGGTCCCCCCGCGCTTCGCTCCGCTCAGGAGGCTCGTCCACTCGCCTATTCGCTCCGCTTCGCTTCGGGGCGCCCCTCGGGGGACCCCGCCTTTGTGCCCCTGTCCGGCTATATCGTGGCGGCCACAGCTTTGCATACTCGGGGGTCTCTAGGGCACGTGCCGTGCCCTGCTCTGCGCCGCTGCGCGTGCTCGCCCGCCCTCGTCTGCGCCGTAGCTCGCCACTACAGTACCAGACCCGCTTTAAAAGTTACACCGCTTCGCGGGTAAGGTTTCCCCCTGCCCCCGCCTTCCCCAAGGGGAAGGAGCGCGCCTCCATACTACACCCTTTCAAATACCCGCGAGCCCCCATCAGACCCTCGCTTACTCAATATATCAACGCGCTTGCCGTGCCTACCGAGTCAAACAAAACGGGCATTTTGTATAGTTGGGTCAATTTTATTCCAGCCTCCCTATGCCAAGGTCATGGAAATCTTTGAATCAGATTTTATCAAATCAGAGTCTGTTAAAGCAATAATCTTTTCCGTACCAATGTCTCTGAAGATCAAACGATCACACGCCAGAAGATTAAAAAGATCGTCTTTGATTTGCAAAAAATCTTTTTCGGATAAAAAATGGTAATCGATTAAAAATCCGTCATCTTTTTTTATCGCAAATAAAGAATGCTTTTTGTTGTCGATTATTACAGAGTAAGCTTTACCTTCGCAACGATCGTTTTCATATATTGCGTAATCTATAGCATTGGTATCCCAAATGATATCTCCGCTATTCCCCTTACAGAGAAAATCTTCTACTTTTGCAGAACTCCAAGAAGAATTTCTAATTGTTTGGGATTCTGTAATATTTTTAATGAAAGTTTTATCTGTTGCGGTAAGCTTATATCGAAAGCCGATTGACATATAAAAATTTTCAAGACCCGATGCAGGAACGCAAACACTTTTAAAACCCGCTTGATTGATCTTCTCAATCAAAAAACTTGAGAATTTACGAAATAAACCTTCATTTCTTCTTGTACTTTTTATTCCCGCCGCATACCAATAAAAAGCGTTCGTGTCCGGCGAAATTTTGCACGGCAATAGATGAACCATCCCAACAATTTCACTTTTATCTTCTAAAATTACACAGTATTTAGGATCAAAACGCTTTGAAAGATACTGTTCAATATATTCTTGTGGATCATGAAAACAATCCTGCCACAAAGCGAGAATTTGACTTTTATCTGTATTCTTTGCGCTTCTGATTATCATAAAAACTCCTAATAAATCTCACGAATTTACGCATAATAACCTTGAGGTGAAGTTATGTATTATAAAAATATATGCCGAAAGGATTGCATTTACTTTGAAAACGGAAAGTGCAAATTTAAGTATAACGTACAAAATAGTATTTTTCATATCGAACAAAAGAAATGTATCTATTATGCTTCCGATTTTAAAAAATACAAGCAGAAAAATTCGATGCAATCTTTAATGTAGTTTCATTTTACACAATCAGAGATATCTCGTCAAGAAAGGTATATAAAAAATGAAAAACAGTGACTATACAAAACTCGTAAAAAAGCACGACTCCCCTACCCCAACTCTCAAAAATTGTTGTTTTGCGTTTTTAGTTGGTGGCGGAATCTGCGCTTTGGGACAATTGATTCAGAATCTTTCACAAAAAATTGGAATAAGCGAAGAAATATCAAAAAAAATTACACCGATTACACTGATTTTTTTCGCCTGCCTGTTAACCGGAATCGGTATTTTTGATAAAATAGCAAAGACCGCAGGTGCAGGAACACTAGTGCCCATAACAGGATTTGCAAACGCAATGTGCTCTCCCGCAATCGACAACAAAGCAGAGGGGTGGGTTTTAGGCGTAGGCGCAAAAATGTTTATAATTGCAGGACCTGTTATTGTTTACGGCACGGTAGCGAGTGTGTTTTATGGGGTTATTTATTGGGTAACGTCATTATTTTAAGATTCCTTTCAAAAGCATTGACCGACGAGAATGCCTTGTGATACAATGATCTCAATGTGAAAATATTTCGCTTAAAGGAGATCAACTTATGTTTGAATTAAAACTTCCAAAAATGAAGCGTTATGAAAAGACTGCAGCCGAATTCGAATCTCAACCGATTGAAAAAGGAAAAATTCTTTTTTACGGTTCATCCGGCTTTACTCGCTGGTCTCCCAAATACAATCATCGTCCTCTTGAGGAAGATATTCGCATGAAAGACGGTTCATCTGCTGCGATTAACCACGGTTTTGGCGGATCTACAATTGATGAAGGACTTTATTATTACAATCGTATGGTTCGACCTTGGGAACCCCGTGCCATCGTATTGCGCTTTTTCCCCAATGATATTTCTATGGGCTACTCTCCTGTTGAAATTGTCTATTTAATAGCGCAGTTTTGCAATTGGGCAAGAGCCGATTTCCCGGGAGTACGGCTTTATTTGTGTGATGCAATGCCCCACAAGCGTTTTATAGGAAGTAAAATGTGGCAAAGACTTGCATCGCAATATAATAAGCTTTTGAAAGATTATTGCGATGAGAACGAGGATTGTATTTACGTTTGTCAGTCCGCTTGGCACGGTTTTTACGAAGATTCTGCAGATGCAGGAGATTACAGCAAAGTGCGTCAAGACATTTGGGTAGACGATCAAATACACTTCACCCAGGAAGGCTACGATATTTATCGTGACCTTTTCCTCAACGCCCTTGACGATATTTTATAATCCAAAAAAAGGTTGACCGAATCGGTCAACCTTTTTTTCATTTTAATATAGGTTTTAAAACTTCAATTACTGCCTCCGCCATGGAATAGAAACCGAGATCGTTGGGGTGGCAATTATCTACCGTACCGTCGAATCCGGCGATTTTCATCAAGGCAGGTCCATCAAGAAAATACACGTTCTTGTCCCCTTTCTCCCTGGAATCCGTACAAGTCTTTTTGATGACGTCGCGGCTTAACAAAGCATTTCCTACCAGAACGGGCTCAGGACGGGACAAAATCAAAATGGGAAGGTCGGGATTAGCGGCACGAATGATCTCAAAAAATTTGCTATGCGTTTCTGACAAAAACTTCGGCGTGCGTGAATTGTGATCGTAATCGTAAATGAAAGCAGACATCTCAAGGTCCTTCAGATAATGTGCCATTTCTTCCTCTGCTCTGCAGTTACCCGAAAAGCCGAGATTGATATAGTCAGAGGATAAGGCTCTGGAAACGCGGCTTTCGTAGCAGTTGCCGGGTCTTGACGCGCAGCCGCCTTGAGTAATAGATGAGCCGTAGAAGACAACAGGCTTCTCAATTTTATAAGGCGCGGGTTCTAAAACGGTAGCCATTTCTTCCAGACCGATATAAAGCTCACTGATCGAGCTATACAGCGGGAAATTGATGGTATAATCACAGATACCTTCGTTTTTCAGTTTGATCACGTTTTCATATTCATTTACAATGCCAAAAGGAGGCGTAAACGTGCCGACATATTGTTCTGTTTCGCCTTTGTAAAGATCGAAGCCTGCAGAGCCTGTCAAAGCAAAATGGGGCATCTTGGCAACCTGCGGCATAACCGCTTTGATAGCAATATAGCTGCTGTCGGTACGAAAACGAAGTCGACCGCCTGCCGTATGACTATGAAGTCTAAACACGCCGTCACTTACTTTTTTGGCAACTTCTTCGGGCATTCTGCGAAAAAGTCCATCTTTATAAAAGACCCCATGCAAGGAAAAAGGCGCTTCAAGGGCAGAATAAAAACGCACGTTTTCAAGCTCAAGCTTCGTTTTCACTTCAAAATTTTTGTCAATTTTAGAAATTTGATCCATAATACACCTCAAAATTAGAAATTAAATAAGATTTAAAAGGTCGGGTAAATAAGAATAAGGAATCAGCTCTTTGTTTTGACGCATTCCCAAAAGCTTATCGTAATGGACATACATTTTATCAATGGTTTCTCCGGGTAAAAGCACAACGTCGGACAAACTGAAATCCTGGCGCACCAGCCATACATCGCAAAAATCGTCTTCTCTGCGAAATTCAAAAATTCGCTCGGCGTTTTCTGCCTTTGCGATTAAGCCGGTTTCCTCACGTACCTCACGCAAAGCAGCGGTTAAACTATCATCTCCTGCCTGAGCAGCTCCTCCCGAGGTTTCCCATGTATTTGGAAATCCTTTGTTGGGAGCACGTTTTGTCAGCAAAAATTCACCTTTGGAATTTAAAAGCCAGATATGTACGACGAGATGATAATCACCATCAGGAAGAAAATCACCCCGGCGGTGAAGTCTGCCCGTCAGATTTCGATTTGCATCGTACACGTCCCAAAGCTCGTCGGCATTGGTCTGCATATTCAGCCACCCTTGCGTGCCGGTAAACAAGCGACGGGTAATCACAGGCCTATGCAAATCATCGGGAAGCTTATCGAACAAGCGGAAGTCTTCGCCAGATGGTACGGCAGAGGCAGAAACAAAAAACAAAACGCCGTAAACCGTCTCGCCGTTCTCGTCATAGGAATACGGACAGATCATTCGAATTTCATCAACTTTTAAATGCTCTACGGAATCCAAAATTCGCTTTGCGGCATCGTCAATTGATTCGCCTTTAAATCGATTACTCTCGGGTAAATCCCAAGTCATAGACGGCAAAACGAAACCAAAGAGCCACTTTGCATCACAGCGAATCGAAACCGCTACCCTACTAATTTTTTCATCGGGGATTTTCCCGGGATTATAAAAACGAAAAACCATATTTTTCTCCAAAAACAAAATACAAATTGAGTATAGATTAAAAGCAAAAAAATGTCAATGATTTCGATTTTTTTTCAAAAACATATTGAACAATGAGAAATTTTGTAGTAAAATACATCTGTTAAGGGTTGCGTAAAAGCAACTACGCTAAAAATAAGGTGGAACAAATCAAATGGAAGAAAACATGAGAAGAGTTGGTACGGTTTCCAGAGGTATTCGTTGTCCTATCATTCGTGAAGGCGATGATCTCGCTCAAATCGTTTCCGAAAGCGTTTTAGAAGCTGCAGCAGCAGAAGGCTTTGAGATTCGTGACCGTGACGTTATCTCTATGACCGAGTCTATCGTAGCTCGCGCACAGGGTAACTACGCTTCGATCGACAGTATCGCTCAGGACGTTAAGAATAAGCTCGGCGGCGAAACCGTCGGCGTAATCTTCCCCATTCTCTCCAGAAATCGCTTTGCGATTTGTCTGAGAGGTATTGCACGTGGCGCTAAGAAAATCGTTCTGATGCTTAGTTATCCCTCCGATGAGGTTGGTAACGAGCTTGTTAGCATTGACAAAATCGACGAAGCAGGAATCGATCCCTATACCGACGTACTCTCTCTTGAAAAATACAGAGAACTTTTCGGCGAAAACAAACACGAATTTACCGGTGTAGACTATGTACAGTATTATGCAGATTTGATTCGCGAAGAAGGCGCTGAAGTAGAAATCATTTTCGGTAACCAGGCAAAGTACGTACTCCCCTACGCAGATCACATCCTTACCTGCGACATCCACACCCGCGCAAGAACCAAGCGTCTCTTGAAAAAGCACGGTGCTAAGGCTGTTTATGGCTTGGATGAAATCCTGACCTCCTCCATAGATGGAAGCGGTTTCAACGAAAAGTACGGTTTGCTTGGTTCCAACAAGGCTACCGAGGACAAGGTTAAGCTCTTCCCCAGAGAATGCAAGCCCTTGGTGCTTGACATTCAGAAAAAGATTCTGGAAGCTACCGGTAAGCACGTAGAGGTTATGGTTTACGGCGATGGCGCTTTCAAGGATCCCCAAGGTAAGATTTGGGAACTGGCTGACCCGGTTGTATCCCCCGCATTTACCGACGGTCTCATCGGTACTCCCAACGAATTGAAACTGAAGTACCTTGCTGACAACGATTATAAGGATCTTTCCGGCGAGGAACTGAAGAAGGCAATCGCAGAAAGCATCAAAAAGAAGAACGAAAACCTCGTTGGCAATATGGCTTCTCAGGGTACTACTCCCCGTCAGCTTACCGACTTGATCGGTTCTCTCTGCGACTTGACAAGCGGTTCTGGTGACAAAGGAACGCCTGTTGTTTTGGTTCAAGGCTATTTCGACAACTATACAAACAACTAATTCAGAAAAAGAAGATCGATTTTGCGGTCTTCTTTTTTTGATTTCCCGGGCGAATAATTTTTCCAAAGAACTGCATACTAAAAAAAACGGGAGAAAACTATGCCTAGGAAAACAATACGGTTTCAAAAGAAAATTAACATTCAATCTTGTTCTGCGGTTGCAGGAAAAATGGAAAGCGAAGGCCTTCTGAAAGATTATTTCGACGTTACCTGTGAAGATAGCAAATTCGGAATGGACACCTGGGAGAAAGCCGAGGCGGAAATGGTTCGCGAAAGCAGCGAAATCGCAATCAAAAAAGCAGGTCTGAATTATGATCAAATTGATCTTGCCTTTTCCGGAGACTTAACCAATCAATGCGCCGCATCTTGTTTCGGCTTAAAGGACAAGAAAATCCCTCATATCGGTCTTTACGGAGCGTGTTCAACTTTTGCCTTGTCTTTGGGTATGGGAGCAATAGCAATTGAAAGCGGGCTTGCAAGCAACGTTTTGTCCGAAGCGTCTTCCCATTTTTGTTCCGCCGAACGACAATATCGTTTTCCATTGGAATACGGATGCCAACGTCCGCCGTCTGCACAAAACACCGTAACGGGATCAGGCGCCGTAGTTTTATCGGAGAACAATGAAGATAATCTGCGGATAACAGAATTTTTGCCGGGTATCATTCGGGATCAAGGTATTGTTGATGCGAATAATATGGGCGCTGCGATGGCGCCTTCCTGTGCTGATACCGTCATTCGGTATTTTAAAGAAAGCGGCGCTTCCTCCAAAAATTTTGATTTAATCTTAACGGGCGATTTGGGATTTGAAGGACACGAAATTTTTTTGGATCTTTGTAAGAGACAAGGACTTGACCTATCCGTAAACAGCAATGATTGCGGAAAAATGCTTTACGATCAAAACACGCAAAAAGTTAACAGCGGAGGTTCGGGCTGTGGTTGTTCAGCGATTGTTTTTTGTTCGAAAATATACGAGCAATTCAAAAGAAAAGAGTTGAAAGACATTTTATTGATAGGAACAGGTGCTCTTTTGAACAGCACAACCGTACTTCAAAAAGAAACGATACCAGGCGTTTCTCACTTGGTTCGAATCACCGGAGAGGGATAATATGGATTATTTAAAAGCTTTTATTTTAGGCGGTATCTTTTGTGTAATCGCACAGATTATCATCGATAAAACGAGATTGACCCCTGCCCGAATTTTGACCGGTTACGTGTGTTCGGGAGTCTTTTTAACAGCCATCGGAATTTACGAACCTCTCATCAAACATTTTAAGTGCGGTGCAAGTGTTCCATTAACCGGTTTCGGTTATACATTGGCAAAAGGAGTGAAGGAATCCGTAAATCAAAATGGTTTCATCGGAATATTTACGGGAGGATTGGAAAGCACCGGAGGAGGAATTTGCGCGGCTATTGTTTTTTCTTTGCTAATTTCCATGTTTTTCAGCGGAAAGCCTGAAAATTTGTAAAAACAATATTTACAAATTTCAATCTCCATAGTATAATAAAGTGTAAGAAAGTACTTGGAGGAAATAATTTGATTATCCAGCTGGAACAAGCAAGACAGCAAATGAGAGATTTTCAACCCAAAATTGTTGAGCTTGCATCTTCATTAAATATTGACGCATTAAAAGAAAAGTGTAAGGAACTTGAGGAGGTTGCATCAGGACCTGATTTTTGGAACGATCCTGATAATTCTCAAAAGGTTCTTGGTGAGTTAAAGGCAGTCAAAGACGTGGTTACGGATTACGACGATCTTTCTTCCCTATTCGATTCTACAATGGAGCTTTTGGATCTTGCCATTGCAGACGAGGATGAAAGTTTTACGGAAGATATTTTGGCCGATATTCGAACCATTGAAAAATCATACGAGGAGCAAAAAATCAAGCTGCTTCTTTCAGGCGAGTATGACCGAAGCAACGCCATCGTTTCGATTCACCCCGGTGCCGGCGGTACCGAAGCTCAGGATTGGGCTGAAATGCTCTATCGAATGTATATGCGTTTTTCTGAACGCCGAGGATTTCGTTTCAAAGTTTTGGATTATCTTGACGGTGATGAAGCAGGAATCAAAAGTGTAACGTTCTTGGTCGAAGGAGATTTTGCATACGGTTATTTAAAATCCGAATCCGGTGTTCATCGCTTGGTTCGCGTGTCTCCGTTTGACTCCTCCGGACGTCGCCACACATCATTTTCTTCCGTCGAGGTAATGCCCGAATTTGATGATAAAATCAAAATAGAGATCCGAGACGAAGATTTGGAAATCGAAGCTCACAGAGCCAGCGGCGCAGGCGGTCAGCACGTTAACAAAACCGACTCTGCAATTCGTATCAAGCATATTCCTACAGGCATCATCGTAGGATGTCAAAATGAGCGCAGTCAGTTGCAAAACAAAGAAACTGCCTTAAAAATGCTGAAATCCAAGCTTCTCGAAATCAAAGAAAGAGAGCAGTTGGAACGCATTGAGGATATTAAAGGCGCCAAAACCAATATTGAATGGGGCGCACAAATCCGTTCTTACGTTTTTATGCCCTATACCCTTGCAAAGGATCACCGCACCTCCTATGAAGACGGTGACATTAACAAGGTAATGGATGGCAACTTGGATGAGTTTATGAATGCTTACTTGATTTTCAAATCAAGTGAAAAAAATAATAAATAGAAAGAGGAGAATATTATGAACAAAAAAACCAAATTTATCGTAGCAATTTGCCTTGTAGCAGAAGCATTTACCAGCATTGTTCTTTCTTTGATTTTTGCTGAACGCAAAAAAGAGCTTTCCCGCGCATTGTTTGGCGTTGGCGTTTTGAGCGGTCTTGGCGGAGCTTATCTGCTTTACCAGGAATACCGTGAATCTCTTGATGAGAAATTCGTTTGTGAAGGCGATGATTGGTGTTCTGATGATTGCGATTGCTGTGATCACGACTTTTTCTCCGAGACCAGCGCTGATGATATTAACTTCACTATCGCAGAAGAAACCCCTGCTCCCGTAGAAGAATAAAGAATTCCCCGTTTTAAAATTCACTTTTTTCAACATACTGACACCGCTTTATAAGTGGTGTCAGTTTTTTGTTGATATCTTTAATCAAAAAAATCCTCCCAAGGCAGCTTCTATCACTACCAAAGGAGGATCTTTTTTAATTCTTATTTATTTTTGCTTTCTTTCAATTCTACGATACCGTTAAACGTATTTTCGTATTTGGTATCCATGCAGAAATAACCGTTTCGAACAAACTGGAAGCGATCACCGGGCTTTGCTTCTTTCAAAGAAAGTTCGAGTTTACAGTTCTTCAAAAGCTCTTTTGAATCGGGATTCAAATAATCGCCGTAATTTTTGCCTTCAGGGAGAGAAATCAAATTTTCCTCGGCAAAAAGTCTTCCGAACTTGTAAATATCAGCGTCGAAGCAGTTGTTTGCGGAAACCCAATGAATCGTACCCTTAATTTTTCTGCCGTCAGCAGGATTTTTACCACCGGTTTCCAGATCTGCAGTTGCACGAATCAAAGTAATCTGTCCATTCTCATCCGTCTCATAACCTACGCACTTAATTACGTAAGCACCCATCAAACGAACCTCGTTTTCAGGATACAGACGATGGAATTTCGGAACCTTCTCGGTTCTGAAATCACCGCGCTCAATGTAAATCTCGCGTGTAAAAGGAACAAGACGCGTACCTGCGTTTTCATCGTTGGGATTATTGTTCTGAGGAAATTCTTCCACCTTATCTTCGGGGTAATTTTCAATAACTACCTTAACAGGATCAAGAACGGCGATTCGTCTGGGTGCATTGAAATTCAATTCATCGCGAATGCAGTGCTCAAGCAATCCAATATCAACGATACTGTAAGCCTTGGAAATTCCCGCGCGCTTTACAAATTCAAAAATCGCAGAAGGAGTATAACCGCGTCTTCTCAAGCCACACAAGGTAGGCATACGAGGATCATCCCAACCGTCAACGGTCTGGGTTTCTACAAGCTGACGCAAATAGCGTTTACTCATTACGGTATGCGTAACGTTCAATCTTGCAAATTCATATTGATGGGGTTTCTTTTCAAAACCAATATGATCGACTACCCAATCATACAGAGGTCTGTGGTTTTCGAACTCAATAGAACACATAGAGTGGGTAATGCCTTCCAAAGCATCCTGGATGGGATGAGCAAAATCGTACAAAGGATAAATACACCATTTGCTTCCCTGTCTGTGATGAGAAGTATGCGCGATACGATAAATTGCAGGATCTCTCATATTCATATTGGGAGATGCCATATCAATCTTTGCACGCAAGGTACATGCACCGTCGGCAAATTGACCGTTTTTCATTTTTTCAAACAAAGTGAGGTTTTCTTCAACGCTTCTGTCGCGATAAGGGCTATTTTTACCGGGCTCAGTCAAAGTT
>JAZOSM010000083.1:0-6815 GCA_045657125.1 Eubacteriales bacterium | reverse complement strand
CAGGGTGCGGCAGCCGTAAAAGGCACCCGCGCCGATGGAGGTTACGCCATCAGGGAGGGCGATATAGGCTAGATTACTGCAGCCGGAAAAGGCACCCGCGCCGATGGTAGTGACAGCATCGGGGATCTCCACTGCGGTCAGTGCAGAGCAGCCGGAAAAGGCATCATCGCCGATGGAGGTTACACCATCAGGGATTTTTACAGCGGCAAGGCTTGTGCAGCCGGAAAAGGCTCTGTAATCAATTTTGGTAAGGGAGTCGGGGAGGGACAGAGAAACCACGTAGGGGAGGGTATAAAAGGCGTAGGGCTTGATTTCGGTGATGCCCTCGGGGATGACCAGATTGGTAATCAGGGTATCGTCCAGATAGAGCTTTGTAGCGTAACAAAGGGGAGAGGAGTAAGAGTAAGAATCATCATCACATTCGATCTGACACCAAGCGGCAAGATCGGTAATGAAAACGCTTTCCAAAGCGTTGCAGACTTCAAAGGCATAAGTGCCGATCTCGGTAACACCGCTACCGATCTTGATGGATTTCAGTGCAGAGCAGCCGTGAAAGGCATAGTAACCGATGGTAGTAACAGCATCGGGGATCTCCACTGCGGTCAGCGCAGAGCAGCCGTAAAAGGCATAAGTGCCGATCTTGGTAACACCGCTACCGATCTTGACGGATTTCAGTGCAGAGCAGCCGGAAAAGGCAGAATTGCCGATGGTAGTAACAGAATCGGGGAGGGACAGAGAAACCACGTGGGGGAGGGTATAAAAGGCGTAGGGCTTGATTTCAGTGATGCCCTCGGGGATGACCAGATTGGTAATCAGGGTATCGTCCAGATAGAGCTTTGTAGCGTAACAAAGGGGAGAGGAGTAAGAAGAATCCTCATCACATTCGATCTGACACCAAGCGGCAAGATCAGTAATGAAAACGCTTTCCAAAGCGTTGCAGCCGGAAAAGGTATGCCAACCGATGGTAGTAACAGAATCGGGGATCTCCACGGCGGTCAGCGCAGAGCAGCCGGAAAAGGCAAAAGAACCGATGGAGGTTACGCCATCTTCAATAACAACTTTTGTAATAGAACGGCCCCAAGGGGCTTCGCCAGAAATATAATTCCCCATCGCACCATTACCGGAAATGGTCAGCGTGGTACCGCTAACGCTCCATTTGCATTTGCCCGTTGTGCCACTTGTTGCGGCAGCGACAGGCAATTCAAGCACAAAGTACAACGGCAGGACCATAACCACTGCCAAAAACAGCAAAAAAAGCTTCTTTTTCACGGGGGCTTCTCCTTTTGATGAAGTGTATAGGTTTAGAAAGGGAATTTGTGTACAGTAATACAAACCGAATATACCATCCCTGTAAAATTTTGTCAATAAATGAAGGAATATATCCGCAGAAAAGCTACGGAATCGATTTCCGCTTCTGCAAAAAAGGTTTTGCAAGGAGACCCCTGCGCGGGAAACGGGGGGGTGAATTTTACAAAATTCTTTGACAAGGGGCTTTGGGGGTGGTACAATGAACGGGAAGCAAAACACGAAAAGGAGTACAGGCGATGGCAGTATTGCAACAATTCAAATGCCCCTCTTGTGACGGCGCCATTGAATTTGACAGCAATTCGCAAAAAATGAAATGCCCTTACTGTGACACCACGTTTGACGTGGCGGATCTTTTGGCGTACGATCAGGCGCTGAAGGGCTGCCCCGAGGATCGGATGCAGTGGGATTCTGCCGCAGGCGGTGAGTGGCAGGAGGGTGAAACCGACGGGATGTGGGTTTATACCTGCAAAAGCTGTGGCGGTGAAATCGTGGGTGATGCCAGTACGGGCGCGACGGAGTGTCCGTTCTGTTCCAATCCCGTAGTAATTTCCGGACAGTTTTCGGGTGATTTAAAGCCCGATCTTGTGATCCCCTTTCAGTTGGATAAAAAAGCGGCGATGGAAGCTTTAAAGAATCATTATAAAGGAAAAAAGCTTTTGCCGAAGGTATTTAAGGACGAAAACCGCATCAAGGAGGTCAAGGGAATTTACGTTCCTTTTTGGCTGTTTACTGCCGATGCGGATGCTTTTGTGCAGTATCGCGCAAGCCGCGTGCGGTCTTGGAGTGACAGCCGTTACATTTACACGGAGACCAGCTACTACAACGTAATTCGCGCGGGAGATCTTGGTTTTGACAACGTGCCTGCAGACGGGTCATCGAAAATGGACGACGTTTTGATGGAGTCGCTGGAGCCCTATGATCTTTCGGCGGCGGTGGATTTTCAGAGTGCTTATCTTGCGGGATTTTTTGCAGATCGCTACGACGTGAATGCGGATACCAGCGCCGCCCGCGCGGGAGAACGGATCAAAAACAGTACCGAAAGCGCGTTTCTCTCCACGGTGCGCGGGTACACGAGTGTCACGCCCTTGTCTACCAACATCCGTCTGAAAAATTCCGCGGCAAAATACGCTCTGTATCCCGTGTGGATCCTGAATACGGTATGGAACGGGGAGAAATACAGCTTTGCCGTCAACGGACAGACGGGCAGAACTGTGGGAAATTTGCCCATGGATAAGGGGCTTTTTTGGAAATATTTTCTGGGTGCTTCGGCACTGGTGGGCGCCATTGCCTTCGCGGTAGGGTGTCTGATTCCGCTTTTGTAAAGGAGGGCGCAAAAAATGAGAAAAATACTTTGTGTGCTTCTTGCCCTGTTTGTACTGGGGTCTGCGGCGGTGCCTGCTTTTGCAAAGGAGCCCATGCTTCTTGACGTGGCGGAATTGATCGGAGAAGAAACGGAAGCGGCTTTGGCAGAGGAGATGCGCCGCGTTTCCGATACCTACGGTGCGGAAATCGTACTGGTGACCATGCCCTTGATTGACGGAGATATTGAAGACGCGGCGGAAAAGCTGTACGACGATGCCTCGTGCGGTATGGGCGAGGATCGCGCGGGGGTTCTGCTTTTGGTTTCCATGGACCCGCGGGAATACTACGTATTCTGCAACGGCTTTGCTTGGGATCGGATCGACACCGACGAGGTTTGCGATGCCATTTACCCAGATATGGTAAGCGGTGACTACGCCGCCGCATTCGAACGCTATTTGCAGGAATGCGCTGCAGCCCTTGGGAAAACAGGCGGCGCGGCGGGGATTGATTACGGCAAAATCCTTTTGATTTCCGTGGGAATCGGACTTGCGGTGGGACTGATCTACGTTTTGATTTTAAAAGGTCAGCTAAAGACCGTGCGGGGACGCTCGGAGGCAAGCAGCTACGTAAGGGCGGGCAGTATGAACCTGACCCGATCGGGGGACTACTTTATGTACCGCAACGTGACCCGTATGGAAAAGCCCAAGCAAAACTCCTCGGGAAGTTCATCCTCCCGCGGTGGCAGTGGCAGAAGTTTCTGAAAAAATCGGCAAAGAAGGAAAAGGGACAGGCTCCCTTTTCTTTTTTATTTTGAGGAAGTCACGCAGATTTTACACATTTCTTACTTGTGGGAAATTGACATTCTCCCAAAGAAGTATTACAATAGTAGGGAATTTTGACACGATCTGTCGCGATGCGGCTTAAAAATAGATTTTGACGGAGGAAATGATATGAAAAAACTTGTCCTGCTGTTTCTTGCGGTGGTGATGCTTTTTTCTTTGTGTTCTTGCGAAAGCTCGGATTATAAAATGGCGATGATGCTCCTGAAATGCGGAGAATATCAGTCTGCGGAAAAAATGTTTCTGGATCTTGGTGAATTTGAGGATGCGCCCGAAAAGGTGCTCCGTTGCCGTTACGAGGTGGCAAAGGAGCTGATGGAGAAGGAAAAGTATACCGAGGCTGCGGAGAAATTCGATGCTTTGGGAGAATACCGCGACAGCGCACAGCAGGTGCCCGAGTGCTATTACCTTTTGGCGAAAAAGTATATTGCGGACAAGGATTTTGACAATGCCAAGGTGGAATTGATCAAGCTTGCGGATTACAAGGACTGCAAGTCCTTGCGAAAGGGCTTGGACTGGGATGCTTTGACTGCCTATTTTGATCAGGCGGGGGAAGCAACCCGTGACGTTTCCGAATCCTGCTTTACCACCCTTTCCATGTCGGACGGGGTTTTGGAAATGGAATACATTTGGAAAATTGCCGATCCTGCAAAGCTGGATCTGAAAATTACCATGACCCTTGATCGCGAAGAAAATATTGCCATCACGGGCAGTGAAAGCTACGTTGGCTTTTCCGAGGAATGGAAGGCGAACGGCACCACCACGCTGAAAATCGCGGAGTATCCCCGTGGCGGTGAGGTAAAATGGGAAAATTTTGACGTAACGGGCTTTGACGCCAACGGCTTGCAGAACGAAAACATCCCTGCAATTCCTTTGCGCACGCTTCTTTCCGCGGCGGTAAAGGAAATGACCTATCTTTTGGAAAGTGCTTTGGACGAGAGTACCTGCGGCGTTGCCATGAAAGATCTGGGTTTTGCCGCCTATTGATCTGCCTGCAAAAAACTGTGAAAGGAGCGCTATGGGACGAATCGTATACACGGAAAACGTCGGATTTGATCTGTCCGACTGGGAATCCAAACGCCTGATCCGCGTTGCGGCAGGGTCAAACTGTATCATGGCGCTGACGGCAGAGGGTAAAGTTTTGACAAAAAGCCGAGAAATCGGCAAAGACGAGGAAACCGAGCCCGGTTTCCTGAAAAAGATCGCAAGGTTTTTCCTGAGAGACGGTTCCGAACAGTGGACGGGTCTGAAAGAGATCGCCGTCAGCGGCTCTGCAGGCGTTGCGGTTGGTTTGATGAAAAACGGAAACTGCGTGATGAAGCGGTTGGAATCCTGCTCGGCAAAGCTGAACGCGGAGATTTACCGCAAGGCGCAGATAGCCGTGGACTCCTGGCGCAATATCGTTGCCATTGCCGTTTCCGATGCGGTTTTTGCCTTGGATTCCTTTGGGCGGGTGTATCACGCGCCTCTGACCTTGGGCGGCTCTTACCGTGAGACGGCAGAATGGAGAAACATCGTCCGCCTGGTGATCGGCGGTGACGGAGTGGTATTCGGAATTACCTCCGACGGGCACGTGGCTGTCTGCGGGGTGAATTTTTCAAAAACGCTGAAACGGGCGCTGGAATCCTTGCGCGACGCGGTGGATTTGGGCGTTGCGGGAACGGAGCGCAAGCAGGTAGTGGTGGTACACCGCGACGGGACGGCAGAGGATCTGCGCACGGGCGCAAGGTATGATTTTCTGTGCATTCCGGAATCGGGTTGCATACAAAGTCACCGCGGCGGTATGGCGGTGCGGGATTCCGCAGGCGTTTTGCATTTTATTGCTTGTACGGAGACCATGCTTTCTCCCGTACCCTTCGGTTCTGCGGCGGTTTCCTCCTTTGCTTTGGGGGACGTGGATCACGGTCCGTCGTTTGTGATTGCTCTGGAGGCATAATACGGCTTTCAATCCTCGGATTTTTTCCGAGGATTTTTTGTTTTTTTGTTGACACAAGTTGACTTTTTTTGAAAAAGTGATACAATAAAAGAGATAATAAGTCAAATATTATCAAAAAAATATTCATATTTTCGATTGGAGAAATAAGTATGGCGAATAATCTTGTTTACGGCATTCACGATAAGCCGAAATTCAGTCAGCTTCTGGTGTTCGCATTCCAGCAGCTGCTTGCCATTATGGCGGCTACCATTGTAGTTCCCGGTATCGTAAGCGGCGCGGTTGATCCCAACCCCGGTATGTCTATGTCTGCCGCGTTGTTCGGTGCAGGTATCGGTACCTTGGTATATCAGCTTTTCACCAAGTTCCGCAGCCCCGTATTCCTTGGTTCTTCCTTTGCATTCATCGGTTCTATGTGCGCCGCATTTGCCGGTGCCGCAGGCAGCGTGTGTCTCGGCTATCTCGGTCTTTTGATTGGTGCTTTCTTTGCAGCAGCGGTTTATGCGATTCTCGCGCTGATCGTTAAGGTTGCAGGTGTTGGCTGGATCAACAAGCTTATGCCCGCGGCAGTTATCGGACCGACCGTTGCCCTCATCGGTCTTTCTCTGGCAGGCTCCGCAGTCAGCGACGTATTCTCTTACGGCCCCAAGAACGCTGACGGCAGTGCGTTTTTGATGACCGGCGCCGCTTGGGTATCCATGATCTGCGCTCTGGTTACCTTCTTCGTAGTCGTTCTTTGCTCCACTTACGGCGGTAAGAAAATCAAGCTGATTCCCTTTATCATCGGTATCGGCGCAGGCTACGCCGTAGCTTTGATCTTTACCATCATCGGTAAGGTTGCAGGCGTTGACGCTTTGAAGGTGATCGACTTTGCTCCCTTTGCCGCATTGGTAGAGGGCGGTGTTTCCCTGAAGACCTTCTTTGCAATTCCCGAATTCTCCTTCCTGGAAGCCATCAAGGGCGCCAAGGAATTTAACGTAAACTACCTTCTGACCGTTGCCGTGGCTTACGTTCCCGTTGCATTCGTAGTATTTGCAGAGCATATCGCAGACCACAAGAATCTTTCTTCCATCGTTGACAAGGATCTTTTGGAAGATCCCGGCTTGCACCGCACCCTGCTGGGCGACGGCGTAGGTTCTTTTGCAGGTGCTTTCTTCGGCGGTTGCCCCAACACCACCTACGGCGAGTCCGTTGGCTGTGTCGCCATCACCCGCAACGCTTCCGTTGTGACCATTACCTGCACGGCAATCATTGCCATTCTCATTTCCTTCCTTTCTCCCTTCGTAGCTTTGCTGGACTCCATCCCCGGCTGTGTAATGGGCGGCGTTTGCGTTACCCTGTACGGCTTTATTGCAGTATCCGGCTTGAAGATGATTCAGAAAGTGGATCTTGAGGACAATGCAAATCTGTTCACCGTTTCCGCCATCCTCATC
>JAZOSM010000082.1:0-22168 GCA_045657125.1 Eubacteriales bacterium | reverse complement strand
ACGGTATACTGCCGCAGCGATATCACGTGTAGGATACAGCGTAGAACCGTCACGCTTCAAAATAAGGCAAGGAGGCATTTTATATTCTTCCAAATCCACAATGCTGGCACCGTCGTCGAGTTTCAAAAGATTCTTTTCCTTTAACTCATCAACAACAGCGGGCATTTTATCGCTATAAAAGCTTTCGCCGTTAAAGCTGTCAAAACTGACGCCGAGAAGATCATAGGTCTTCATATATTCTTGCAAACTGATTTCCTTGAAAAGGCGCCACAATCTCAAAGATTCTTCATCGCCTGCTTCCAAAGCGGCAAATTCTTTTCTCGCTTCATCATTCAAAGAAGGATCTTTTTCGGCTTCCGTACCAAACAGCACGTAAAGACGATTGAGTTCTTCAATACCGATCTCGCGAATCTTATCTTCGGATCCCCATTTTTTGAAGGAAACCATAAGTTTTCCATATTGGGTGCCCCAGTCTCCGAGGTAATTGATACCAACAGTTTCAAAACCGCAAAACTGATGTATCAATTTAATGGAATTACCAATGATCGTCGTTCCAAGATGACCGATATGGAAACGCTTGGCAATGTTAGGAGACGAATAGTCAATAACCATAGTCTTACCCTTACCAAGTTCATTTCTGCCGTAATCAGTACCCTGGCTCAATATTTCGCGCAAAATGGAAACACGATAAGAATCCGCCAAGAAGAAATTCAGATACCCGCCTGCATTTTCAATTTTAGAAATTCCGTCAATAGAAGATTCAGAAAAAGCGGTGGCAAGTTCCCCTGCAATCGCAACAGGGCTTTTTCTCAAGACCTTTGAAAGTTTAAAACACGCGAGAGCAAGATCACCCATAGAAGGATCGGGAGGCGTGTCAAAAATCTCAAGAATATTTTCAACAGTTAAATTTGTTGAACCATAAAATTCAAGAATTTTATCTGCTATAATTTTTTTGATTTGATTCATGATAACTCCTTGTAATTTTCCAAATAATTTGCAGCACGTAATCAGGAAGTTTTCATTTTGCATCCTGCAAGATGTGCACAAAAATAGACTATTTTATTATAACATTTTTCGAATCAAAAATCAACAGAAAATCCAACAAAATCAAAAAAAAGAAACGGCGAAAAGCAAATTGCTTTTCGCCGTTATTCTTATAAATTTTATTTTGCAGCCTTTTCAGCGGCTTCGGCAGCTTCACGCGCCTCAACAAACGCCTTATTCTTCTTATCGTAGTTCTTCAGTTTAGCTTCGGTAAACAAGGTATAGCCGTAAGGACTAACCTCAAGACCCTTAAGATCGGAAGAAGCAAGATAATTGTTGGTGTAGAAAGTCAAGGCAATTGCGGGGCAGTCTTCAGCAAGAAGCTTCTCAACTTCAATCAACTTCTTCAAACGAGCAGAACGATCGGTTGCAGCCAGAACTTCATCCAACAACTTGTTGTAGTTTTCAGATTCATAACCGGTGATGTGAGGAGCAATACCGGAAGATTCGGTATCAACGGAAACAATGCTGCCGCTATATGCAGGAGCAAAAGGTGCCAATGCGGAATAAGCATTGGTAGAAAGAGCCTGATAATCCAGAGCAATCACATCGAAAGATCCTGCATAAAGTGCCTTTTCGTATGCTTCAACGTCAAGACCGTTCAAAGAAACCTTGAATCCAAGACCTTCCCAAACGCCCTTAGCATATTCAGCTACTTCAGCATCATAAGCGCGGTCATTGCGGTAAGTGATTGCAAAGGAACCGCCGGAAACACCGGCTTCCTTCAGAAGAGACTTAGCCTCGTCAACTTTTGCTTTCGTAGAATAAACAGCCTTTGCAGAGCTGCGGAAATTCTTTTTCATGGTAGAACCGGTTGCAGCATCGGTAACAAAACCTTCAGCTGCTTTAGAACCGAGACCGATAATCGATGCAATTTCTTCTCTGTTCAAAGAAACGCTGAGTGCCTTGCGCACTTTCGCATCCTTTAAAGCTTCGTTCTTGCAATTAAAGAAATAGGTGTAGGAAGCCAAAGAATCAGAAGATTTGATCTTCTTAGCGTTAGCGGAATAAGTTTCTTTGGTAAATGCGCCAACGTAGTAAAGTTCGCCCTTTTCAAATGCAGCAATTGCATCTTCGGGAGTTTTGCCGTAATCAGAAATCAACTGATAAGGCTTAACATATACGTTGTAACCATCTTCAGCATCATTGGTAAGGCGATAAAACTTAGAAAACTCAAGCATATATTCGCCATCAGCTTTCATGGATTTCAAAGAGAACTTACCATTGGTTGCAATATCGTTAATATTGGTAGACCAAATATCTTCCTTACCAACAATTGCATCGTCTCTGAGAGGAACAAGAGAGGGGCTGGAAATAGCTTCGAAAAACAGTTCGGGATCGATCGGTCTTTCAAGCTGAACTTCGATGGTGTTGGCGTCAACAGATGCTACGCCCAAATCATCAATTGTCTTAAGACCCGCTTTAACATCCTTTGCATTCTTGATATCATAGAGCAAAGAAGCCGCAGGGCTTGCAACCTCGGGAGAAAGAACGCGCTTCCAAGAATAAATTACGTGATCAGCAGTAAAGGTTCTGCCGTCGTTCCACTTGGTAGAAACAAGATCAATGTAAAGGAAATATTCCTCGCGGTCCTCGTCATACTTCTGTTCCCAATTGCTAATCAGGGAATACTCAAGGGTACCATCAGAAGTAACCTGGGTCAAGCCTTCGAATACGAGACCTGAAACCTTAACAAAGTCTTTATCGTAAATCATCTCGGTAGGATCCAAATCTACCTGAGGGCTCGCTAAATACATCGGAATGATGGAACCGAGGTCTTCCATGTCTACCGCACAGGAACTCATGGAAACCACGAGCATTGCTGCTAAAAGCAATAATGCAACTATCTTTTTCATTAATAAAAACCTCCTAGAATGGTATATCATACCAAAAATGATCATTATGAATTATAACACTAAAAAAATAAATAATCAAGGAATATTCGGATAATTCAAAAATTCTTTTTCTTGCACAATTTCACGTGAGAGTCATTGTGCTATATGTACAAAAACCGTCAAAAAAATTTAACTATTTCGCCGCCTAGGTCCTCAAAATGGGTATAAACTTTCATCTCGGACGACAGAGCAAAAAGATCATCGGCAAAAATCATTACCGCTTTCTTCTCAGAAGCAAAGTGTCCGCAATCAATTACGGTCATGCCACGCTCAACTGCATCCAATGCTACGTGATAAGAAATATCGCCGCCAACAAACGCATCCGCCTCAGCCAAATGCGCAAACTTAACCAAATCTTTTCCGGAGCCACAGCAAAAAGCTACCCGCGAAATATCCATCTCGGCTGAGTAAAGTTTAACGGGTGCAGAAAGAACCTCAGAAACGTGTTCTGCAAGTTCTGTCGGCGAAAATTTATCCGTTAGATCGCCTATTCCACCAATATGCGGCTCATTGGGATCCAAAATCGCATCGTGATCTTGAATAATACCGAGATCTTTTCCAAACGCTTCATTCAAGCCACCGACGGCAGCATCAAAGCGGGTGTGCAAAGAAAGAAGGGAAATTTTTGATTCCATTAAAAGCAAAAGTTTTTGTCCGACGATCGTATCTTCCGTAATGGATGAAACAGGTGAAAAAATCAAAGGATGGTGACTGATAATCATCTCGCAACCACGTTCTTTAGCAGCTTCAATCGCAGGAAAAGTAACGTCAAGACAAACCAAAACGTTTGTTACTTCCCTATCTCGATCCGAACAAAGCAAAAGACCGTCGTTGTCCCAAGAGCACTTGCGCAAACCGGGATACAAGGACTCAAAATAAGCTTCAATCTCTCTTACTTTCATATTTTTCCTCCATAAATTTCAACAGAAACAGCCGCTTTTTTTCTTCTTCAACGCAGTTTTTTCCATTCTTTTTCTTCTCGGAAATAACGCGATCCAGCGAAGATAATAAGGATAAAAAATATTTTCTCGTAATATCGTTTTCTTCTTTATGCAAAAATTCACCGTATTCGCAAAACTCAGTTTTTTCAGGTTGCGACTGCCCTGTATAAACTGCAGAAATCACTATAAAATATTTATTGTTCTCAAATACAAGTTTTTCACCTTGAAGTGAAAAACCAAATTCATATAAAAAACGACGTAAAACAGGAATTTTCGTCATTGGTTGTAAAACAAAAATTGTCCCAACAGGGATTTTTTTCAAAGCACGTTCCAAAATTCCGAGAATCGTCTCGCCACCCATTCCCGCGATTACAAAGGCATCGGGAGAATACGGAAGAACCTCTGCAATTCCATCGGTTAAAACAAAAGAGGCTCTATGATCAACCCCCGCGTGCTTCAAATTTTGAATAGCGCGTTCAAGAGGCTTTTCATTCAGATCGGTAACGATCGCCCTTGAGCATAAATTGCGCAAAAGCAAATATCGCGGCAACGCTCCGTGATCAGAACCGACATCACAAACAACACATCGTTCGGGAAGGCTTTCCGCAATTGCGGAAAGCCTCGCCGAAAGCATTTCCTCTTGGAACGCTGAATTATTTTGCTGCGAGATATGCATTGATTTTCTCAACCAAGGCGTCAGCATCAGTTCCATGAACAGCGCAAGCCTGTGCAATGGATTCGCCGCGAGAAGCGGGACAACCAAGACAATGCATTCCGATCTCAAAGAAGAACTGAGCAGTTCCCTGATCTGCATCCAAAATATCACCGATGATACTTTCTTTTGTTACAGAAGTCATAGTAATTCTCCTTTCTTTTATTATGAAACGCTTTTTCAAGCGATATCATCTTTTTTCAACATTTTAATGGCTTCCAACATACAAAGCGGAAACAAAGAACAAAGCAGAGCAATTGCAAACAGCCAAAATCCAAGGGATGCCACATACGCCGACCCAATCCAAAGCGTCTTAATCGGCGTTAAGGTCAACACACAAACAGTAGCAATACAGCACAACAACGAAACGATCGTTAAAGTGTCAACCTTTCTCGAAACCTTAAATAAAGGCAGATCATACTTCAAAGACAAGGAGGCAAAAAAGGCGGAAAAAACAAAGGTTATCATCGCCGCAAAAGAAGCAGTTATGGTATTTTCCGTAAAATAAAACGCAACCTGTCTTGAAATCATCACGGAAAGTGCTTGAATCGTTCCGCCAAGGAAAGGAACAATTATGAAAGCTCTCAATGACAAAACGCGTTCTTCCATCAAAATTGAAACGTGGTTTTCTAAATTTGCACCGGGTACACGATGGATCATATTCATTCCCGCAGGAACGCAGGCAAAAATACCCATCAAAATCATCGCCAATTTATCAAAAGGCTCTGCGTGATTTGCAGTGAATCCAATGAAAACCGATAAACCGAGCGCAAACTGCAAAAGCAAAACATACTGCATAATATGTACGATGTTTCGGTAAAAAATTCGCGCCCAATTGATACACTTCGGAATAATGTCAAAGCTTTTCTCTTTGATAATGAGATCGGCATTTAACCGAACCGCATTAAGCTTTTCTTCAACTCCGACTACGGAAACGTCTGCCTCCATCTGCGGAAGCGAATCCAAAACGCCGCCTGTCATCGCAATGGAAATGTTTCCGCTTTCCTTATGATAGCGAAGCAAGTTCTGCTTTTCTTCCACAGGAAAATTGCACAAAACCTTATATTTTTCGATATCGGCAATAAAAACGCCGCGATTCAGTCTGTCATACGTTGCATAAGGAAGCGCAAATTGATAATCTTCCTCACAAATGATTGAAGCATTTTTAGCAAGCGTAGTAACAGCTTCGGGATAGTCATCCGTGAGCAAATAGGTGTTTATACCGGATTTACGACAATTTCTGATTGCATTGGACGAAGAAGCACTGACCGGAGTCGAAAAGCCAAACATTCCAAGAAACGTCATCCCGCGACAAAGAGAACGTTGATCTCCCGTGGTAGGAGAAGTAACGTTCAAAACCGCTACTGCAATAATTCGTTCGCATATTCCACCGAGGTGCCGAGCCTGTGAATGCAAATTCGCTCGTACCGTTTCGTTTATGGGAACAATATTATCACCCATTTGCACGTTTGTACAAACGGAAAATACAGCATCGGGATTTCCGCGAACAATCAACCGATACACATTATTATGCAAAACAAGAGAACACGCATAGCCAAGTTTGGGATCAAAATTATAATGACTAACCGTCAAATACTTTTTGATCAGTTTCGGTTTTTGAATCTGAACCGAAGCCGCGGCAGATTGCAACGCGCGTTCGATATTCCACTCATCTCTCCTGCCACGAAAATATTCTGCATCACCTTGTGCTAACAATAGATTTTCCAGCAACGGTGCGGCTTTATCTGAATTCGATTCAAAATTAAATATTTCTTGACCGATGGAAAAAGAATTTACAACGGGACGCGAATAAAACAAATAGTCACTCGAATACACAAATACGCTGTTCGCGTCACAAAGCAAATCAATGGAACCGGGATTACGAAGAATTATTCCTTCGTAAAACAAATTATTTGACATATACGCCAACGAAAGGTCGCAGAGCTGTTCCATTGACTCGGGAAAAGCAGCAACGATCATTGCGGAAATATAATAAAAAACGTCAAAAACCTTAAAGCCGCAAAATACGCCCCAAGCAAACAAGAACAAAGATGCAAGAACCCAAATCAATGAAATCTGCTTTTTCAATTCCATTGCGTTGATGCAAATTTGAGGCAATGACGTATTCTGCCTGGAAACGGTTTGATTGCGTACATCAAAAATATTTTTTCCGGTATTGCATACGTACAATTTCACAGATCCCTGTAAAATTACGCTTCCAGCAAACAAAACACATTCAAAATAAGGAAACTTGTTTTCGATAATTTCATTATAATTTCTCTTGAAAACAGGAATTCGTCGTCCGGTCACACCTGCTTCCAAGATTTTCAGAGCCCCTTGCCGCAAAACAACGCCGTCGCAGGGAACAACATCCCCTTTTTCCAAATAGAGAATATCTCCGGGGACGAGTTCATTCTTTGAGATCGAAAGAATCTTCCCTGCTCTCTTAACGTGATATTTACTTTGCGAAAATTTTGCTGTCTTTCGATGAAAATGCTCAAGATAAAGATGCGTACCGATTACAAATGCGCCATAAAAAATTATAACAACAAGCGCGGCAATCAGTCCCGCCAGGTCACCTGTCTCCAAATAATCGAACAAACTGATTAAAAGAAACAAAACCATCATAATATCGCCAAAAAGCTTCTTTAAAAGCCCGAAAGCGGTATTTTTTTTATCAAACAAGACGTTTTCACCAAACTCTTTGCGATTCCGAGAAACCTGTTCGGCGCTTAAACCAAGTTCAAGATCAGTTCCCAGGATCTCAACAAGTTTTTTAAGGTCAACTTCCAGTAAATTCATTATTCCTCTTTTTGCAAATTGATTTTAATTTGAGCGTCCTCAACAGACAAAGCAATTCCGAATATCTTGCATTCACGATCACGAACCAAAAGGTCAGCAATTTTATCTTCCACGTTTGTCTGCAAATACCGTGCCATATTGCGCGCACCGTATTTCTCGCTATAGGATTGTTCTCCCACAAAATTGCATACGGAATCATCATAAATTAGACGAATTCCCTTTTCAGCCATTGCCTGAGAAAGCTCAGAAAGGCGCAAGCGAGCAATGGAACAAAAGTTTTCCGGGGTTAACTTGGAAAACGTAACAATTTCATCAATTCGATTGATAAATTCAGGTTTCAAAAATCCCTCGAGACCTTTTAACGTGCGGGATTCCTCCACTTCTTCCATACAGTGACCAAAACCGGTAACACCGGAACCGACGTTACTGCCCGCATTGGTTGTCATCACAATTACGGTGTTTTCAAAGTTAATCACCTTGCCATGTGCATCAGTAATATGCCCGTCATCCAAAATCTGCAAAAGAATATTTAAAACGTCGGGATGTGCCTTTTCGATTTCGTCAAAAAGAACAACGGAATAAGGTTTTCTGCGGATTTTTTCAGTCAGTTGTCCCGCATCATCATAACCAACGTAGCCGGGAGGTGAACCGATGATCCGAGAAACGGAATGCTTTTCCATAAATTCAGTCATATCAAGACGAATCAAAGACTCCGTTGAATCAAACAGAAGTGAAGCGAGACGTTTAACAAGTTCCGTCTTTCCGACGCCGGTGGGGCCAGCAAAAATAAAGCTTGCAGGTTTTTTCTTAACAGAAATTCCTGCTCTGTGGCGCTTAATTGCACGGCAAATAGCATCAATTGCCCGATCCTGTCCAATGATAACCTCGGCAAGGTTTTCACGAAGTCCATTTATCTTTTCAAACTCATTTTCGGAAATATTGGCAGCTGGGATACCTGTCCAAGATTCAATTACCAGCGCAATATCTTCAATAGACAAAACGATTTCGTCTCGTTTTTTCGAAAGCTCCTCAAATTCACTTTGTTTGCGAAGTTCAGAGGTTTTGAGCTCTGCCAAACGTGCATACGTGGAATCGTCAGGCTCCGACAGCAAGGAAAGCTCTTCTCTCTCGCTGCGAATTTGCTCAAGTTCAATGGTTAAACGGTCTATTCCGTTAATAACATCACTTTCGATCACCTTCTTGGCACATGCTTCGTCCAAAATATCAATCGCTTTATCAGGCAAAAAACGATCCGTGATATATCTTTCTGACAAATTCACCGTTGTACGGAGAATGGATTCGGGAACACAAAGACCATGAAACTGCTCATAGTTTTTCTTAATTCCCTTTAGAATCTCAATGGTTTTTTGAATGGTCGGTTCGTCAACCATTACAGGCTGAAAACGACGTTCCAGTGCCTGATCCTTTTCAATATACTTGCGGTATTCGGCAAGGGTTGTTGCACCGATAATCTGAATTTCACCACGCGACAAAGCGGGCTTTAAAATATTGGCACAGCTCATACCGCCTTCGGAATCTCCCGCTCCGACGATGGTATGAATCTCGTCGATAACAAGAATGATATTTCCGAGTTTTTTCACTTCATCTACAAGATTTTTTACACGGCTTTCAAATTGACCACGAAAATGCGTTCCTGCAACAAGAGCAGTAAGATCAAGCAAGAACACTTCTTTGTTTTGCAATCTGACAGGCACATTTTTCGTTGCGATGCTTTGTGCTAAAAGTTCAGCAACGGCAGTTTTACCGACACCGGGTTCGCCGATCAAACAAGGATTATTCTTTTGTCTTCGACAGAGTATTTGAATCACTCTCTGCAACTCAGAATCGCGTCCGATAACAGGGTCAAGCAACGATTCAGATGCGCGACGGGTAAGATTGATACAATAACTATCCAGCATCTTACCGTATTTTTTATTTTTCTTTTCTTTTTCGGCCTTCGGATTTTTCTCTTCTTCTGTTTCAGATTCATTGGATACAGGCATCATCGCGCCGCCAAAAAGAGATTGCAAATCCATTGAGGGAAATCCTTCCCCTTCTTCAGCATCACCCAAGAATTGGCTCATCTGCTGTTCCATGCTTTCCATGTCTTCGTCGCCAATCCCCATTTTTTCCATATAATCAGAGAATGGCTTAATATTCAGTTCCTTTGCACAGTGAAAGCAGAGACCTTTGGTAGTGACTTTATCACCTTTAATTTCGTTAATAAAAATCACAGCAGGGCGCTTATTACAACGTGAGCATTTTTTCATAATCTTTCCTTATAACCTACAAACATTTCTAAAAATCATTGATCTTTTCTTTTGAAAATAGCATCTTTTGTCGATTGAATTTGAGCAGCATAATTAAATGCATAGACAACAAACGCCAAATTCATAACAAGAATCAATATAATACACAAAAAATAGGACAGCAAATTCGACTTGGCCGCAGGGAAAAAGTGAACCACACAAAGCAGTATATACCAAACAATTGTTGCAAGTTTCCCACACCAAACCGAAGAAACGTAAATGTTACTCTTTGACATAATTAAATATGCACCAATAATCATAACGATTTCTTTAAAAGCGATAATTGTTGCGAGAATCGAAAACGGTCCTCCATATTTTATTGCCAAACAAATAGCAACAACAACTTCCAGAAGTTTATCGGCAAGCGGGTCCAAAAGTTTACCCGTGTCGGTAATCCAATGGTTTCGTCGAGCCAAAAAGCCATCGATTGCATCACTGACTCCCGCCAATATAAACACCACACCTGCCGACACCATCGGACCAAATGAAAACAGCGAAATTACATCAAAGAAAAAGAGTGAATAAATCGGAATCAATATAATTCGAAAAACAGATATATAATTCGGAATATGTTTCCCCTGAATCACAAAACGCATATTCATCCACACCCGTCCTTTCACAACATATCAAACAAACATAAACTCCAGAAACATATTAATTAAATATGTTTTTTCCAAAGAGAAGTCGCGAAACAAAGCAAAATTTGAGTTTTGCAAGAAAGGTTCTACAACAACCAAGGCGGCAACAAAAGCAGCAGCAACAAAAACTCCGAAACAAAAGCCAAAAACAAGGCCTAGAGTTCGGTTGGAAAAGTTCAAAAAAGGAAGTTTGGAAACAAGATCGAAAAATTTAACCAAGTACTTAAACAGGATAAAAACAAAAATGAAAATAATAATAAACGACAAAGAATATCCAATTGAATTTGCAACAAGAGACACAACAAGATCAATAAACGACTCTGCAAAAGCATCTACACTGTTCTCCGATCGTTCCCACAACATCTGAAGATGCTGCTGCGAAACCCCGAAACGCGAAGCATACGAAGAAAATGATGAGAGGGCATCGAAGGAATTTGAACCGATCGCATCAAATGATATTTGCCGAAAAATCTTCTCTCGGTAGAAATTGCTTAAAATAGGTTTTACTAGAATATTTGCAAAGAAATTCCCGGTCGGACGTGCCAAAAACGATGCCAAAGACACACTGATCAGTCCACCAAAGAAGTTGAAAAATGATCGAATGAAACCTTTTCGATAACCTGAACAGACACAAAAAATTACGATAAAAACAACAGAAAGATCAACGAAAATGTTCATAATACCTCCGAAAGTTATCAGAACACACGAATACGCGCCTGACTATCGCCGCAAAGGATTACACAATTCTCGGAAAAAACACCAAAGTTAGAATAATCCTCTTCCAACGCAATGTGTTTTGTTTCTTTGTCAGAAGAAAACACACACAATTCATCGTGTGTCAGAACATACACAGATTCATCAAAGACTTCAATATCACGAATGGTTTCGGAAAACTTATGGGAGCTGATTTCTTTTCCGTTTTCGTCAAAAACATTAAGTTTGTAATTCACACCGACCGACAATTCATCCTGCAAAATTGCAATACGATTTTCACCCAGAGCAACCTTTAAAATTCTGTTCTGAGAAAAGTCTCTGCTGGATACCGTTTTACCGTTCTCAAAAATATGAAAACTTTGGTCCGTGATCAAAACCGACGTCTTTTTTTCTCTGCGAAGCATCAACGGCAATTCTCCCTTTAATGAATATACCGATTGAGGCTTTTCTTCCCCTACTTTTAAATCGATTACTTCCAAAGAAAGATCACCGTTCACCGCTTGAATGGTTGAAATAGACAGTTCATTACGATCAGTTAAAAAGGCACCAACCGCAATCTTATCGGAAGAAAGCCAGCGGTAAACCTCCTTAAAGGTTTGATCGTAAACAAAAACGGCGGAACGATAATTCTTTTCGGCGGACACAACACAAAAAGCACCGTCAGAATTGATAGAAACAGCTTGCACGGGGTATTGAAATGCTTTCTCGAACAACAGCGAAAACGAATTATAGATTCGAACGTTATGACCGCCAAGATCGTATACAGCCAAATATTTTTCGCCGCAAACCGAAGTAGGTCTTGCCATACTATATGTGTCGGTCATAACTGCACTTCCGCGACGGTCAAAAAGGGTTACGCCACTCTGATTGACCAAAGCGAGATCTCCGCGAAAAACGTGGAAATCGTTTTCGGAGTTCGAATTATAATAAATGATGGAATCTTCAGAAAAAGCACCAGAGGACGAAAAATCAAGATATTTTATCATATATCTTAAATTTTCTATGGTGATATCATTTCTGAAAAGAAGAAATCCGCCAATCAAAAACAAAACAAGCAGTGTAATCGACGCAAATTTAAAAAGACGGAATTTTCTAACCTTTTTCTCAGAACGAGTTTCTTTTTTCTCATCCTTTCGTCCCATAAAGTGCCTCCTTCTTCATTATTTTAAACAGTATAATGCCATTTAATCAATTGTATCAAAATAGGGCTTTTCCAAATATAGACCCTGCGGCGGAACGGTAATACCCGCCAAAGTGCGATCACGCGATTCTATAATATCGGTTATACTACGATCAAGTTTTCCGCAATCTGCATAAATCAAAGTGCCGACCATAATTCGGACCATATTATATAAAAATCCATTTCCACACACAGTGAAAACAATAATATCACCTTCTCTTTTCACATCGAAGGAAATAATTTTACGAACCGTATCTTCAACAACGGACCCTGTCGCCATAAAAGCCGCAAAATCGTGAACGCCGATAAATTCTTTGGCAAATTGATTCATACGCTCTGCATCCAACAAAGTTGGCCAAAAACCTGCTCGATGCTGCTCAAAAGGATCGCGAATTCTCGCATTCTGTAAACGATACGAATAAGTTTTTCCCCGGCAAGAAAATCTTGCGTGAAAATCATCCGGGACATCACTCGCCTCTTTCACGGCAATATCTCGGGGCAAAAGCGAATTTACCGCAAAAGGCAATTTATCAAGAGGAAATGCTCTCGGCAAATCCGTATGGCAAACAAAATTTTTTGCGTGCACGCCCGCATCTGTGCGACTGCAACCGAACACGGTGATTTCTTCTCCAAACAGTTCACTCAAAGCACGTTGCAGTTCGCCCTGAACGGTGATGGCATTGGGCTGAATCTGCCAACCGTGGTAGTTGGTACCGTCATAAGAAAGAGTAATTTTGATCCTATTCATAGTTGACCGCCAAAGGAAAACGAAATCATACCAAGAATCGGAATCACGCAAAAAATTACAACAAAAAGCAAAAATACAAACAAATCGCCGGGATGAATTCTCATAACACGCATTCTGGTTCTTCCCTCACCGCCGACGTAGCAACGGCATTCCATGGCAACCGCAAGATCCGTTGCCCTCGAAAAAGACGAAATGAAGAGAGGGATTAAAATCGGAACAAGTGCTTTTGCACGTGAAATTAAATTTCCGCTTTCAAAATCTGCACCTCTTGCCTTTTGTGCATTGATGATTTTTTCAGTTTCCTCGATCAAGGTCGGAACAAAACGAAGCGCAAGACTGATCATCATTGCAAACTCGTGGACGGGCACACGGATTTTTTTCAAGGGAGAAAGCAGTTTCTCCAAGCCGTCGGTCAAATCCATGGGACTTGTTGTGTAAGTCAAAAGAATGCTCGATCCCATTACCAAAGAAACAATGCGAATCATCATATATACTGCTCGCCAAATCCCTTCAGAATAAATACGAATAAATCCAAGTTCAAAAAGAGGATTTGTTCCCTCTGTAAAAAACAAATTTATCAGAGCTGTAAAAAGAGATATCATAGCAATCGGCTTCAGCCCCTGCAAAATCACTTTTAATGAAATGCGGGAAACAAAAACCATCGCAATTACAACAAACAACAAATATAGAAAAGAAACCAGATTCTTTGCAAAAAATACCGTAACAACAAAGACGAGCATCAAAAGAATCTTAAACCTTGCATCAAGTTTGTGCAACAAACTTGATCCGGGAAAAAATTGACCCAAGGTTACGTCTTTCAACAAATCACTCGCCCCCTTTCAAGAGCTTTTGGATTTCAAACAAAGCATCGGAAACGGTGTGAATACCCGGGGACAAATTAATACCTCGATCCCTTAGCATCGAAACCAATCTGGTAATCTGCGGCAACGCCAAGCCCGCTTCTTCAAGGGAAGCGGAATTAGAAAACACGGCGTCCACGGTGTCGTGCGCAAACACTCTTCCCTGCTTCAAAACCAAAAGTTCATCAGCATACCGAGCAATATCCTCCATGCTGTGAGAAATCAAAATAACTGTCTTGTTCTTTGCACGCTGATAAGCGCGAAGCCTTCCGAGAATTTCTTCGCGACCAATGGGGTCCAATCCTGCCGCAGGTTCATCAAGAACAATCACGTCAGGATCCATTGCCAAAACACCTGCGATGGCAACACGACGTTTCTGACCACCGGAAAGCTCAAAAGGAGATTTTTGCATCAATTTCTCATCAATCCCCGTAAAAAGAGCCGCTTCCGCCACCATAGCGCCAACTTCCTCGGCGCTTTTTTTCATATTGGTCGGTCCGAAAGCAATGTCTTTCCACACGGTTTCTTCAAACAATTGATATTCGGGATACTGAAAAACAAGTCCGATACGGAAACGAGAAGAAACTCTTTTTTTTGCATCAGAAAAGAAATCTTCCCCATCCAACAAAACTCTGCCGCTTGTTGGGCGCAAAATTCCGTTAAGCAATTGCGCGAGCGTACTTTTTCCACTTCCGGTATGACCGATAATTCCTGTAATCTTTTCGGGCTTAAAGGTAAGATTTACATCTTCAAGCGCTACTTTTTCAAAGGGGGTATCTTTACCGTATACAAGAGAAACATTTTCTAGTTTAATTTCCGCCATATTACTCTTTTCCAAATAAAGTTATAATAAATTCCGTTGCATCTTCCACAGATAAAATTCCTTTTGGAAAATGGATTTTTTTTGATAAAACAGGATCCTCCGAAAGCAAGTGGATCAATTCCGTTACCTGCGGTGCATCCAATCCTGCCTCGTGCAAAAAAGGAACGTCAGAGAAAATTTCTTCAGGTTTTCCGTCTTTTACAACAGAGCCGTTTTCCATTACAACCACACGATCCGCCAATACCGCTTCATCCATATGATGGGTAATCAGAACAGCGGTGATATTTTCTTCGCGATTTAAGCGGAGGATCGTATCCATAATTTCTTTTCGTCCGTACGGATCGAGCATCGCCGTGGATTCATCAAACAAAATACAATCCGGTTTCATTGCAAGAATCCCTGCAATGGCGATCCGCTGCTTTTGTCCGCCTGAAAGCTTGTGCGGAGAATGTCCCGCAAATTGGCTCATTCCAACGGCTGCAAGGGCATCATCAACACGTTTGCGTATTTCTTCAGAAGGCAATCCGAGATTTTCAGGACCAAAAGCAACGTCTTCTTCAACAAGATTCGAAACAAGCTGGTTATCGGGATTTTGAAAAATCATACCAACTCGACGTCGAATCGGAATCAGATTTTCCTCATTTGACGTATCCATACCATCAACCAAAACTCGACCGTCGAGGGGAGAAAGAATACCGTTCATCAGTTTTGCCAAGGTACTCTTTCCGCTTCCGTTTCTTCCCAAAATAGCAACGAAAGAGCCTCTTTCTATTTCAAGAGAAACATTTTTGACAGCTCTGCTTTGTTCTTCGGCATCATCTGTATCATAGCCAAACGAAACATTTTCACACGAAATAATAATTTCCGATTTCAAATTCATTACTCCTTTTCCCAACGGGTAGCAAACCCGCAAGGCAAACACTTTCCTGTTGTTTGAACAAGCAAACCAACCTCGTCTGAGGTCACCTTACCGCCAAAACGAGAAGCAACTTCCTCATTGACAAGATAAGACACCGCGCTTCCCGACAATCCTGTCGTGTATGAGTTCACCAAAAAGAAAAGCGGATCATCACTCAAAATCGAAGCGGTCTCACGAATCAATTCATGAATACTGTCTTCCAAGTGCCACATCTCACCCTTTGGTCCTCTGCCGTAAGACGGAGGATCCATAACAATTCCGTCATAAGAATTTCCGCGACGGCGTTCTCTTTGCACAAACTTCAGCGCATCATCTACAATAAAACGGCAAGGAGCTTCGGCAAGTCCTGACAAACGCATGTTTTCTTTTGCCATTGCAACCATATTTTTTGCCGCATCAACATGACAAACCGCAGCGCCACCGGTAGCAGCGGCAATACTTGCGCCGCCTGTGTAGGCAAATAAATTCAGCACCTTAGGCTGCTTGCCCTGCTCACTTCTTTTTCTGCAAAGACCTTCAATCCATTTCCAGTTAGATGCCTGTTCGGGAAAAACGCCGGTATGCTTAAATCCCATAGGCTTTACGTGAAAGGAAAGGCCTGCGATTGAGCATTTCCACATTTCGGGCAAAGTATGATTGTTCCAAGCGCCGCCGCCGGATTTGCTTCTGGAATAAACAGCATCAGCGCACTTCCAGGCCTTGTGACGACGTATTCCCTTCCAGACAACCTGGGGATCCGGACGAATCAAAATATAATCTCCCCAGCGTTCCAATCGTTGACCGTCGGAACAGTCCAACAATTCATAATCACCGAGGTTTTCCAAATACCACATTAGGTATCCTCCAATTCGCTCATAGAAATTTGTTCCGAAACTCCCGGAACGTCCATGCCGAGATGCTTGTAAGCGTGAGGAGTAACGCATCGACCGCGAGGAGTTCTCGAAAGAAAACCGATCTGCATCAAATACGGCTCATAAACATCTTCAATGGTGATAGACTCTTCTCCGACAGTTGCGGAAAGCGTCTCAAGTCCAACAGGACCACCTGAGAAATTACGAATAATTGCAGTTAAGATCTTGCGGTCGATCTGATCCAATCCAAGATCATCAACCTCAAGTCGATTCAAAGCCAAACATGCAATTTCATTGGTGATTACACCGTCACCTTTCACCATGGCAAAATCGCGAACTCTTTTCAAAAGGCGGTTGGCGATACGAGGGGTACCACGGCTTCTGGAAGCAACCTCAAGTGCACCTTCATCTTTAATCGGAACACCCAAAATTCCTGCACTTCTCGAAACGATGGAAGCAAGTTCTTGATTTGTATAAAGCTCGAGTCTCATCAACATACCAAAACGATCACGCAAGGGAGACGACAAACTACCCGCGCGGGTGGTCGCACCGATCAACGTGAATTTTTCCAGGGGAATACGAATACTTCTAGCCGCAGGTCCTTGTCCCATGATAATATCCAAAGCAAAATCCTCCATTGCCGGATAAAGAATTTCTTCAACCGAACGGGAAAGACGATGAATTTCGTCAATAAACAACACGTCGCCTGCAGAAAGCGAAGAAAGAATCGCAGCCAAATCACCAGGCTTTTCAATAGCAGGTCCGGATGTAATTTTGATTCCAACACCCATTTCATTGGCTATGATATGAGACAAGGTCGTCTTACCGAGACCGGGAGGCCCGTAAAGCAAAATGTGATCCAAAGGTTCACCGCGCAGTTTCGCAGCCTCAATAAAAACTTTTAAATTGTCCTTAATTTTTTCTTGTCCAACGTAATCCGCCAGCGTCTTGGGACGAAGCGAATTTTCTTCACCCGCTTCTTCGTAAGCGTCGCCGGGGGTAAAACTTGCAGAAACAAGTCTGTTTTCGTAGTCGGTTTCAAATTCTTGATTCATGAATTATTTTTCTCCCATAGATTTCAATGCAAGACGAATGAGATCTTGAAGATCTGTTGCCCGATCGGCAACGGAACGAACAACTGCCGCCGCAGTTTGGGGCTGATATCCCAAAACAACCAAAGCGTTTACGGCTTCCGAGCAAATAGAAGAAGACGTTGGCGTTCCCCCTGAAGGAATTGAAGATGCTGACGTTTGCGTTTTGGAAATTTTATCTTTCAGTTCGAGAATGATTTTCTGTGCACCTTTCATTCCGATTCCCTGCGCCGCAGTAATTGCTTTCGCATCGCCTGAAAGAACACACATAGCAAGTTCCTCGGGATCCAATGCGGACAAAATAGAAATAGCGGCTTTGGGACCGATGCCGGAAATTCCGATCAGAAGCAGAAAAATCTCTCTTTCTTTCGGTGAAGAAAAGCCGAAAAGCTCCATAACGGCGCGATCGGAAGATCCCATATTCAAATACGTGTATACTTTTGCTTCTTTCTTTCCCGACAACTTTGCGGCACACTTGGTAGATATAATCAAGCTCCAACCAATCCCGTGGGTATCGATCACACAGATATTTTGACCGATGGTTTCAACAGAACCGGACACGTAATCAAACATTTAATTTCCTCCCGTTTTCTTGGAATCCGCAAGGGTATGCAGACGTGCAATTTTAGAAGACGACCGATAGCCGTGCGTAAGCGCAATTGCCAAAGCATCCGCGGCATCGTCAGGTCTGGGAACACCGGGCAGATGAAACAAAATACGCACCATTTCCATCACTTGACGCTTTTCTGCCCTGCCGTAGCCAACGACGGACTGCTTCACCTGCAAAGGTGTATATTCAAAAATGGGAATCCCCCGTTCTTGTGCGGCAAGCAAAACAACTCCGCGCGCTTGGGCAACGTTAATTACCGTTTTTTGATTGTTGGCAAAAAACAATTCCTCTATGGCAAGTGCATCGGGTTTATATTTTTCAATAAGCTGTACCACGCAGTCGTGTACGTGACGTATACGATTTTCAACAGGCTGACCTTTCGCAGTTTCAATAACACCGCAGTCCAAGTAAGAATATTGATCTTTTTCCTTTCGGCATACACCATAGCCTGTGGTGGCAATGCCGGGGTCAATTCCGAGAATAACCATTTTTAAGCACTCCCATATCTTTCGAGAACCGTTTCACTTATGTCAACAGTACCCTACAGTATCAAATAATTATAGCACACGCTTAGATCAAAGTCAATTCAATTATTTTTATTTATAATAAATTAAAAATATTGATTGTAACCGAAAAATGTGATAAGATAAGAAAAATCACTGTCGGAGGGAACATGAAACTCAACACAAAACGAACCGTTTTGATCGGACTGGCTTTTATGTCGATTCTTGCTTTTTGGCAAATGTACGATCAAGTAATCCCCTATATTCTTGAAAACACTTTTTCTCTGAAAACGCTCCAAGCAAACGCAATTATGTCTATTGATAACATTTTGGCAATTTTTATGCTTCCCTTTTTCGGTGCATTGTCAGACAAAACAAAAACACCTCTCGGAAAAAGAACTCCTTACATCCTCTTCGGAACCATTGTCTCCGCGGTCCTCTTGGTTCTCTTGGGAATTTTTACTACCCAGGTGAAAACAGTACCTTTCTTGATCGTTCTTTTTCTGCTTCTTTTAACAATGTCAACATATCGCACCCCTGCGGTTGCTTACATGCCCGACGTTACTCCCAAGCCTCTGCGTTCCAAAGGCAATGCAATCATCAATCTGGTCGGTTACATCGGCGGTATTTTTTCCACAATTCTGATGATGTTTTTGCTCAAAAGCAGCAAAAATGATTCAGGCGAAACCATTTACGATGCCGGTCAATCATTTCTGCCTTTGTTCATCATCATTGCCTGCTTTATGCTGCTTTGCGTCCTAGTTCTCTGTATCACCGTTCATGAAAACGCTCTTTTAAAAAAGGTCGCTCCGGAAATGAACTGTTGTGAAAAAGATGACGAAAACGATAATCCCTGCACGGATAAGATTCCGAAGAATGTTTTGAAAAGTCTTGTTTTGATTTTACTTTCAGTCTTCCTATGGTTTATGGCTTACAACGCTGTAACAACAGCATTCTCTCGTTACTGTGTAAACGTCCTGGGATCGGATCTCGGAACCAGTTCCGGCTATCTTCTCACTGCAACAATCGCCGCAATCGCTTCCTTTGTTCCGCTTGGGCATCTCTCCGAAAAGCTTGGGCGAAAAAAGACCGTTCTTCTCGGAATCGTTGCAATGACTGTTTGTTACTTTATCGCAATTTTTCTGAAAAGTTCCTCACCGATCATCTACGTTTTATTTTCCGTAGTCGGCATCGGTTGGGCGGCAATCAACGTAAACTCTTACCCGATGGTTGTAGAAATGGCACACGGCTCAAACGTTGGGAAATATACCGGTTTTTATTACACGTTCTCAATGGCAGCACAAATTACAACCCCTCTTGTTTCAGGTTTTCTTATCGACAATCTTTCCGTCGGTTACAAAGTTCTTTTCCCCTATGCAGTTTTCTTTTCCGCAGCATCTTTTGTAACAATGCTTTTCGTACAGCACGGCGATATCGAAAACAAGAAAACGACCAACCAATAAGGAGATAAATTATGCAAATATTTCTCGCAATCATAGCAAGTCTTGCACTTGTATATTTGATCATAACATTTCTGGTTGCGCCGTCTTCAAAAAAGCATAGCGATTTGGAAAAAATCAACAAAAAATTCATTGCACATCGTGGTTTGCACGATGAAAAGCTCCCGGAAAATTCTATTGCATCGTTTCTCGCGGCTGTAGACAAAAAACTTCCCATCGAAATTGATTTGCATCTCTCCAAAGATGGCGAAGTAATTGTTTTTCATGATGCAAATCTTAAAAGAATGTGCGGCACCGATGTAAAAATAGCAGATCTTTCTCTGCACGAAATCAAAAAATTCAAACTACTCGAAACCGAGGAATCAATCCCGACTTTGACCGAGTGTCTTGATGCCGTGAACGGCAAAGTACCGCTACTCATTGAATTCAAAATGGAAAACAACAATACAAAAGAACTCTGTAGTGCTGCGAACAAAATCCTTTCGGAATACAAGGGAGTTTACCTAATCCAATCCTTCTATCCTCAGATCTTGAGATGGTACAAAAAACACAACAAAAAGATTTGCCGCGGACAGCTTGCCTGTGTTTCCAAGAAGAAAGGCTTCTCGAAATGGTTAGCAGGAAACCTCTTGCTAAACTTTATCGGAAGACCCCATTTCGTTTCATACAGACACAGCGATGCAAATAATCCGATGTTTAAATTTTCTGTGTGGCTCGGCGCATTCCCAATCGGTTGGACCTTCCAAAGCAAAAAAGCGTTAAAGCAAAACAAAAAGTACTTTAACACCTGGATTTTCGAACTATTCACCCCAAACGAAGAAAATTAATTTTTGAAAGGAATCGTTATGAAAAAGATTAACACGCTGAAAGATCTCAGAGAAAAAAAGGGAGTTTTGATTGCCACTCACCGCGGAATGGTTACCGGAAACATTCCTCACAACACATTTCCTGCATTTGAAACCGCTTTGAACCACGGTACCGATATGATTGAAACCGATCTGACAATGTGCAAGGACGGTACCATTATGATCTTCCACCCGAGACAGGAAAAAAACCACCTCGGACTCGACATTCACTTGGAAGAAATGACTTGCGATGAAGTTAAAAAGCTTCGTTATCTGAATGACTGTCGCGCCGCTACGGACTTTGGCCCTATGACCCTGGATGAATTTCTCGACCATTATAAAAATCGCTGTTTGATCAATCTGGATCACGGTTGGCACTTCTTCCCCGAAATGCTTCATGCCGTAAGAAAGCACAATATGGAAGATCAAGTGCTGATCAAAACGCCTATGAAATGCGAAGACGATCTGAAATATGCTAAAATCATTGAGGAAATCGCTCCCGATATGATGTACATGCCGATTTTCAAAAACGAAGATCTGTTTTCGGAAGTTCTTGACGAAATGGATATCAATTTCATTGCAGCAGAGCTTGTTTTCGAAGAAGATACGCTTCCCCTCGCCAGCAAAGAATACATTCAATCCCAACACAATAAAAACCGACTTCTGTGGTGCAACTCGATTCTCTACAACTGTTTGAAGCCCTTAAGCGGCGGCCACACCGATGATATTTCCGTATCTGAAAACCCTGATCTTGGTTGGGGATGGATTATTGACCGTGGATTTGACATCATTCAAACCGACTGGACTCTTGCATTAAGAACATATTTGGACAAAAGAGCTTAATTTCCATCAAAAAAAGAAAGATTTACAGCTTTATTCACTTGACATTGATTTCTCACCGTGATAAAATGAATCGGATTGTCAAGATGACAAGAAAATAAATTTATAAGGAGATTCTAACTATGGCACTTGTAACAACCAAAGAAATGTTTGAAAAAGCCTACAACGGCGGTTACGCTATCGGCGCTTTCAACGTAAATAACATGGAGATCGTTCAGGCGATCACCGAGGCTTGTAAGGAAGAAAAGTCCCCCGTTATCCTGCAGGTTTCCAAGGGCGCTCGTGCCTATGCTAACCACACTTACCTGGTGAAACTGGTTGAGGCTGCTGCTATCGAATGCCCCGAGATTCCCATCGCTCTGCACCTGGACCACGGTGACAGC
>JAZOSM010000081.1:0-28990 GCA_045657125.1 Eubacteriales bacterium | reverse complement strand
TTCTCCTGCCCTTGGGATGCACCTCTTTTTTGAACGCCCGATCGGAAATAAAAAAAATCACGTCGGAAAAATCCACGTGATAAAAGAAAAAGGTCTCCTGTTCGGAGACCTTTTTATCAATGATTATGCTCTTTCAACCTTGCCGCTTCTCAAGCAGTGAGCGCAAACGTATACGCGGGTATGAGTGCCGTTTACAACAGCTCTAACTCTCTTTACGTTGGGCTTCCAAGCATGGTTGGTTCTTCTGTGGGAGTGGGAAACTCTCTGACCGAAAGTTACGCCCTTTCCGCAAATTTCACACTTTGCCATATTTCTTACCTCCAAGTGCGCATAAAAGCGCCGTACAAATTCGTTTCGCAGCATTCGCCGCGGTCATATTTTGCTTTATTGCTACCGACTCAATTACTCGTGGGTTACAGTCTCAACAACTTCTTCGTCGTGGTTGTGACCCGCGTGATCATCGGTTCCGCCTACTTCGTTATTCTTTACAACTGCACCCAAAACGTAAACGATGAGTACGAGAACTACGAAAATAATGGAAACGATGGTAGTAGCCTTAGAAAGCACACGATCGATCGTCTTCCCCTTGGTTTTACCAAAGAAAGTTTCTGCACCACCGGCGATCGTACCGGAAAGACTGCTATCTTTTCCGCTCTGCATCAAAACCGCAACTACCAAAAAGATAGCCAATGCGATCATAACAGAGCAAAGGATTGTGATCAATACTTCCATTTTCTACTCCTTAAACGGAATTAGTCGCTAATATAGGGAAGGATTGCGATCTGACGAGCGCGCTTGATTGCGGTGGTCAGTTCTCTCTGATGCTTAGCGCAGGTACCAGTAATTCTTCTGGGAAGAATCTTGGAACGCTCAGAAACAAACTTGCGAAGCTTTGCAGCGTCCTTGTAATCAATCTGGGTAACCTTTTCAGCGCAGAATGCGCAAACTTTTTTCTTTCTCTTGGGTCTGAATGCCTTTTGTTCTTTATCCATGATAAATTTCCTCCGTATTTTCTAAAATTTAAAAGGGAAGGTCGTCGTCAGTGCTCATTTCTTCAAAGGCGACATCCTTCGGACTTGCTCCGTAGGGAGCGGGTGCGGCGCCCGCAACGGTTCCCTCACCTTTCTTTTCAACGAACTGAGCTTCCTCGGCAACTACCTCGGTAATGTATCTCTTCTGACCGTTCTGATCAGTCCAGTTTCTGGTCTGCAAAGAACCAACGATGAGAATGCTCTTGCCCTTCTGAAAATACTTGGTGATGAACTCTGCGGTGTTACGCCAAGCGACAACGCTGATAAAATCGGCCTGCTGAGCATTATCCGCATTCTTTGAAGAAAATCTTCTGGAAACGGCGATGCTAAACGAAGTAACGGAAATACCGTTCTGAGTTTGTTTCAGCTCCGGATCGGCAGTCAGATTGCCGATGAGGATGACCTTGTTAAAAGATGCCATGTCGCTACACCTTACGCGTCAATGCGAATGGTCATGGAGCGAAGGATGCCTTCAGTGATGCTGAAGCGTCTTTCGAGCTCTACGGGGAAATCGCGGTCTGCAGTGTACTGCATTACCACATAGTAACCGTCGTTTACATCATCGATGGGATATGCAAGTCTTCTCTTGCCCCACTCGTCAACGTTCTCTACGGTTGCGTTCTTCTCGATTCTACCCTTGAATTTGGCTACGAGTTCCTGAACTGCCTCTTCGCCAAGCTCGGTATTCACGATGAAAACCGTTTCGTATTTGCCCTTCAGTTTTTCCATTATGTTTACCTCCTTTTGGACATTCGGCCTCCCTAATTGGGAAGCAAGAAGCACGGCATGAAAAAAATTTACCGTGACACAATCAAGAATTATACACAATCCCTGCCATTTTGTCAATAGATTTATGCGTTTTTTTCTTTTTCTCCCGAAAGCAAAAAAAGAGACGCACTCGCGTCTCTTTCTCTTACTTGTAAAATCTGTGTCCTTCAATCTCGCAAACGAGCTTCAGAGAACGGTCAAACCAGTTCCCTTCACCGAGAATTTTCGGATTGCAAAAATACACAGCGCCGTTGGCATAGTTGGGTGCAGAACCACTCAAGACCAAATTTACCGCCTCAAGGGTCGTACGGTCAGGTTTCCAATCGCCCCATCCGTCGTAATTGTTCATTACGCTGAACTGGGATCGAGCCAAAATAACATCCTTTACGGTAGCGCCGAACTTCGGTCCCTGCGCACGGTTGAAAATAACTTCGGTAATAAGGATCTTGTGCTTCAGCGAACCGTTTCTGGTTTCGTGACCGACACAATAAAGCAAAAGCTCGTACTCCTCCTGTGTAACGGGGAGCGTCACACGGAAGTTTTCGGGAAGTCGGTTACCGCGCTGAATGGAAGCCTCCAATTTCTTCGCTCTCAAAGCAGGATCTTCAAACTTTCCAAACAAAGCATTGGACTTGGAAGCAACGGCATTGCCAAATATTTCATTGATTTCAACAGAAAGATCATTTTCTGCAGGAATCGGTGCAGACTTGCTTACACCCTGATCGGGAATGGAAGGCGCCAGAGTTTCCACGGCCGAAACGGAAGAAGCGTGTTTCTTCTGTACACGGACCTTCGGAAAATGCGCGGGAGAAATCAGGATCGCAAAAATCAAAATGACGCTTGCTAAAAGCACGGACACCGTTCCGGAGAACTCGGCCAATTTATTGATACCGGTTAACTCTGCAAACTTTTTTGTCATAGTAACTCCTGTTTTCACGTTCTTGAACGTATTTCAAAAACCGAGGTGATTATAGGAAAAAAAAACACGCTTGTCAACAAGGTTCGACAAAATTCTATATCCGAGTCATATTCCGTTCACTTTTCTATTTTTACCATTATTTCCTTGGAAAACATCCGTTTTTTTCAAATTCTTTCATTATATTATATATTACAGTATATGAAGCCGAAGAAAGTATTTTCCTTTCCTCGGCTTCCCATTTACAAAAAATTCACTTTTTCATTTCAAGAATTGTAACGCCTCCGTCGCCTTCTCCATAGAGACCAAGGCGATGGGATTTGATGCGGGGATCTTTCTTAAAATAGCGCCAAAGACCCGCTTTCAGAGCACCCGTTCCCTTACCGTGAATGACCGTTACGCTTTCATAGCCCACCATAATTACGTCGTCCAGATACTTATCCACCACAAACCAGGCATCATCGGTTACAAGACCGCGGACGTCCACACTGTTGGAGGTATGACTGCGGGGAGAGGTGCTTACACTGCCCTTCTTTTTATCCTTTTGACCCTTCTTTAATTCGGTAATCAGACGCAAAGTGGACATTGCCGTTTTCATACGCAGATTTCCCACGGAAACCGTAGCTTCCGCACCTTGAATCTTTTCTACGACCCCCTCTTTACCAACCTTGGTTACAAATACGCGATCACCTACCACAAGGGCGCGAGGGAGGGTATATCCGTCGTCGTCCTGCTTGGAAGAAACCGTCATGGAGATGCGGTCTTCGGCACCGCGCAGGGTCAGCCGAAGTTTTCTTCTCTCCTCCTCCAAGTCTTCCTGTGCCTTATCCCGAAGCGCTTTCTTCTGCAATTCCTCCAGCTTTTCAAAGGTAGAATCCGAAAGAGCGTGTGCGCTTTTCACCAGACGAAGCGCTTCTTTCTTTGCGCGCTCCAATTCTTTTTCCGCACCCGCCAAAAGTCCTTCCCGTTCCCTCATGGCTTCTTCGCGGGCACGCTTTGCCTCGGACAGAAGCTTTTGCGCTTCCTCGCGGTCTTTCTCCATGGAGACGCGCTCATCCTCCAATTTTCCGACGACGGTTTCAAAACGGCGATTTTCCGCCTTTACCAAGCGTTCCGCTTTCCGTATGATCTCCTCGGACAAGCCAAGGCGCGTAGAAATCAAAAAGGCATTGGACCGTCCGGGTGTACCGATAATCAGTCGATACGTGGGACGCAGGGTAGATATGTCAAACTCGCAGGAGGCATTCTCTACCCCTGCGGTTTCCAGCGCATAGGTTTTCAATTCGGCATAGTGGGTCGTAGCGGCGCATTTAACACCCTTTTCGCGAACCGTTTCCAAAATGGATTCCGCCAAAGCAGCGCCCTCCACGGGGTCGGTGCCGCTTCCAAGCTCGTCAAAAAGCATCAAGCAGGAGGGTCTTGCCGCCTCCAGCATGGAAATGATATTAACGATATGAGCAGAAAAGGTGGACAAAGACTGCTCAATGCTCTGCTCGTCACCGATATCGGCAAGAATATCGGGATAAACGGGCAGAACCGCCTCCTCCGCGGGAACGTGGAGACCTGTCTGCGCCATCATCGCCAAAAGGCCGATGGTTTTCAACGTTACGGTTTTACCGCCCGTATTGGGACCCGTGATAACAAGCGTATCAAAATCCTTACCCAAGGTAAGAGAAATGGGCACGGCAGTGCTTCGTTCCAGCAAGGGGTGACGGGCACGGTTGAAAACAAGCTCGCCTTTTTCCGAGATTTTCGGTTCAACTGCCTCCATTTTATAGGAAAGCTCTGCGCGGGCAAAAATGACGGAAAGTTCCACTACGTTGTAAAAATCCAAAGCAAGGGCGTCACAGAAGCCTGAAACACGCTGAGACAGCGTTGCCAAGATCCGTTCAATTTCGTCCTTTTCCTCGCCCTCCAGAAGTTTGATCTGATTGTTTAATTCCACGACAGCAAGAGGTTCGATAAACACGGTTGCACCGCTTGCGCTGGTATCGTGAATCAAGCCCTTGATTTCATTTTTATATTCACTTTTTACGGGGATTACGTAACGGGAATTACGGAACGTAATAATGTTTTCCTGCAAATAGGTTCCGTAAGCACCGGAAATATAATGCTGAAGCGAATCTCTGATTCTTGCAGAGCACGCGGTCATTTTCCGACGGATGGAATGCAACGCGGGAGATGCATCGTCTGCCAGACTGTCCTCTGACAAAATACAACGATGAATCTCGTGGTCCAATCCGCGATCGGGCAAAAGCCTGCGGAAAATTTCTCCCAAAACGGCGTCTTCCCCTGCCATTCCCTCACCGTAGCGATGGGCGGCATCCACGGAACGCAGCAAAGAACCTACTCGCAACAGTTCCGCAGGGTTCAAAATCGCACCCTTCCCTGCCCGTTCCAAAATTGAAGGGATTGAGGGATGGGCAGACAGAGAAGGCGCCCCTTTCAGAGCACAAATCCGTTTCGCCGCCGCAGTTTCTTTCTGCAAACGAACCACTCGGTTTACCTCTCCTTCGGGACGCAACGTCATTATCTTTTCTTTACCCGCCTCTACGGAACAAAGACCCGCAAGCTGGGCTAGGATTTTATCATATTCCAGTATGGTAACTGCTTTTTCAAAGGGTTTGATCGCCATTACTTTGATGTTCCTCTTGAATTTCCTTTTTTGTTTCCGTTGCATCGCAGGAAGGAAGCTTTTTCACCTGATGATAAAAATCCAGGGTCGTATAGCCGCGTTCCAGCTGACACAACAAATATCGCTCTGTAAAGCGTGCAAAATCACGCAAAATCCCCTCGGGCACTTTCAGCGCATAGGCTTTCTCCTCGGGCACTTCGATACTGCGCCGACAGAGTGCGATTACGTCCCGTCGAATACGAACCAGTTCCGTATCGAAGGAATTTACGCAGTCGGGACAGATCAGATCACCCTCCAACAAACGGAAAAAGAACGAAGGCGCTTCTTCACTTGTTTTTCCGCAAGAAGTGCAGGAGTCCAGAATCGGCATCAAGCCGTTTGCTACCAAAAGACGAATTTCAAACACCGCTTTGATCAAATCGGCCGGTCTGTCCTCCTTTGCCAAAAGAAACAAAGCATTCATCAACAAACGCAAAACGCTTTTTCCCGTTTCGGCATCCCGCGCGGTATCCTCTGCCAATTCTGCGAAATAAGATGCCAACGCCAAAGAAACCACGTCCGCGCCTTGACGAACAGTAGAATACAGGGGCACAGCTCTTTTTAAATAGCACTTGTCCCCTCTCTGCTCCAACTCAAATTCCGAATAGACAAAGGTAGAACAGCCCGCGGCATTTTTGCTGGTCAAAGAGCGAATGCCCCGCGCTTTAAAAAACATTTTTCCTTCTTCGGTGAGGATGGTGATCAGCTTATCGCTTTCGCCGTACTTGACGCTGCGAAGCACCAAGCCCTCAATTTTCAGGGTCATACTTAATCCCTCTTGAATCCAAAGGAACCGAGGAGCATTTCATTGTCTCGCCAGTTCTCCTTTACCTTTACCCAAAGATTGATGTTGACGTGAACGCCGAAAAATGCCTCAAGATCCTCTCTGGCAAAGGATCCGACTCTCTTGAGCATTGCACCGTCTCTGCCGATGATGATCTTCTTATGACTTGCTTTTTCGCAATAGATCTCCGCGCGAATGTCAATGAGTTTTTCGGACTCCTTGAAATCCTCGATCATAACGGCAATTCCGTGAGGAATTTCTTTATCCAAAAGCTTCAAAAGCTTTTCACGGATGATTTCCCCTGCGATGGTACGTTCGGGCTGATCGGTGATCATATCCGAGGGAAAGAACCATTCCGCTTCCTCAAGGAAGGGCTCAGCCTCCTTGAAAATAATCTCCACGCCGTCGCCCGTCTTTCCCGACAAGGGAATTACGGAAGCAAAAGAATACTCTTTGGAGAATACGTCGATGGTACGGATAATATCCTCGGGAGAGTAAATATCGGTCTTGTTGATAATCAATACTACCGGAACACCCATCTTTCCGAATTTATCCAAAAGTTCCCGTTCAATGGGATGAATTTCAGCTAAAGGCTCTACCAAAAGAAGTACCAGACAAACGTCCGTCGTAGCGGTACCCACAGATTTCATCATCATATCGCCCAATTTCGTGCGAGGCTTATGTACACCGGGGGTGTCCAAAAAGACGTACTGACAATTCTCTTTGGTGAGAATACCCGTAATGGACGTGCGGGTGGTTTGCGGTTTGCGGGAAACTGCGGCAATCTTCTCACCCAAAAGGGTATTCATTAAGGTGCTCTTTCCTACGTTGGGTCTGCCTACCAAGGCAATAAAACCTGTTTTCTGTGTTAAATTCTGCATATTACTCCTCTGTTTTCACTTCGCCCTCAGACAATACGCGAAGGATTTTTTCCTGTTTTTCAAACATTTCTTTCTTTTCGTTTTCTTCCATGTGATCCCATCCCAAAAGATGGAGCACGGAATGAATGACCATCAGACAAAATTCCTGACGGTAAGTGGTGCCGAAATCCTTCGCCTGACGTTCGATCACGGCGGGACAAACGATCACGTCACCGAGACAAATCACTTTGCCTCCGAAATCTTCGTCTTCGTCCAAAGGAAAGGACAAAACGTCGGTGGGGCGGTCCACCCCGCGCCAAGCTTTGTTCAATTCCTGAATTTCGTCGGGAGACACCAAGGTTACGGAAACCTCGGCGCAGCCCTCAAAGCCTTCTTCCTCCAAAACAGCACACACCGCCCGTCTGACAGCCGTTTTATAGCCGCGAAAGGGCGCTTTGTTCTGCTGAACATTTTCTATGAATATACGGTGTTTCATTTTTTATTTCCTCCGTAGCGATCGTACGCTTCCACGATACGGGTTACGATGGAATTACGAACCACGTCTTTGGAGCTCAAGCGATAAATACCGATTCCCTCCACGTCCTTACAAACCTCAAGTGCCTGCGAAAGACCCGAGGGAACGCCGCCGGGCAAATCAATCTGAGTCACGTCACCGTTCACAACTGCTTTCGACCCCTGACCCAAGCGGGTCAGAAACATTTTCATCTGTTCCGGTGTCGTATTTTGCGCCTCGTCCAAAATAATAAAGGAATCGTCTAGAGTTCGTCCGCGCATATACGCAAGGGGCGCCACCTCAATACTGCCTTTTTCCATCAATCTTTGATAGGTTTCTCCGCCCATCATTTCAAACAAAGCGTCGTACAAAGGGCGCAAATAAGGATCGATTTTACTTTGCAAATCACCGGGCAAAAATCCAAGCCGTTCCCCTGCTTCTACCGCGGGGCGCGTGATAATAATGCGCGACACCTCTTTCTTTCGCAAAGCGGCAGTTGCCATGGCAACCGCAAGAAAGGTTTTACCCGTACCAGCAGGTCCGACACCGAAGGTGATGGTCTTGTTTCGGATACATTCCACAAAGCCCTTTTGTCCCATTGTTTTCGGCTTGATGGGGCGTCCTTTGGCGGTGATACAAATGGTATCCCCGATCATTTTTTCCGCGGAAAGTTCATCGCCATCAAGAACGACGCTGATGGCGTATTCCACATTTTGCTCCGTCAAATGTCCCGAAAGAGAATACAAGCGTTCCAAATAAGCAATGACACGGGAGGCTGACTGTACATCTTCCTCCTCACCCGAAACACAAATTACCCCGTCGCGGGTATAAACGGAAACACCAAATTCCTTTTCGATGCGGGTGGTGTTGGCATCGAAAGCACCGAAAATACTGGAAATGGCATCCAAACTTGCAACTTCTATAATTTTTTCTGGCATAATACGTCCTTTCGGATTTGATCAGTTTTGAGAGGATTCGGCTGTAAATCGGAAAGGTGCTTCCTGACAAATATCTTCAACCGCCACAAGCTCTGCCGTCAAGGTAACGCCCTTTTCATCGGCAGAAACCGCAACGTTTTCCGACAGGATTTCATCCGATTCGGCAAACGTACCCCTTTTAAACTGTTCATATTTATCATAAGCCAATTTCTCGGCTCTGTCAACATTTATCACTGCCTTTTTTTCCACGGGATTTAAAAAAATCCGTTCCTTTACGACAATCGGCATTTCATAGCCGAAAAGGCTTAAAGGTTCTTCAAATTCCAGAACCCTTTCCTCATCATTTTTCTTGTTGAAACGAAAAGGAAAAGACAGGGAAAGACCGAGAATTTCATAACTTGTATGCTTTTCCTCATTTTCGAAAAGCAATTCCGTTTCTTCCAAAGGAACGGTGACGGAAAAAGATCTCTCGGTTTGTGCAAACACTCTTCCGCTTGCCCGTACCGGATAAAAAGAACCCAGTTTTGTTTCGTTGATCCCGCTGATCAAAAGCGCCCCTTGCGTTACAAAATCTCCTCTGGTTACCGCAATCTGTCCCGAAAGCACCTCGTAACGAACGATCTGACCATAAATTTCCGCCACCAGATTTGAAGCGCCCTCGTAGCCTGCAAAGGGCTCAGGCTCCGCCTCGTGTTCACGGATTTCCACTTTCGCTCGCGTACCGATCACATTGATTCCCACGTAATCGTATTCGGGATGATCAATATCCATTTGCAGGGCAATTTCTTTTGCGCGGATTTTTGAAAGCTTTTTTCCCGGAGTAAGTCCGTATTTTTCCAATTGCGCGCGAATCTCCTTATCCGGAATTTGCTCATTGCCCGCAATATCCACGCCCCAAAGAAGCTTTGTGGAATAAAACAAAGAAAGCGCCAACAGCAAAAGCCCTGCAAAAAAGCCGATCCGCTTGCGAAAAAGAATTAAAAGATGCAAAAGTCCGCAGGGCTTTTCCTCCCAACGTTCATCCGCAGAAAGCGTTTTTTGAAACGGTCGGAAATGGCTTTTTCTTCCGGGCAAAATCCGAAAAGAAACGTGCCCCTCACCGTTTTCAATTCCCCAAACGGGTATGTTTCGGTGGAGAATCTCATTCATCAATCTCTCGGGCTTTGCCGAGAAAAACGTGATTTCCAAAGCAACCACGTCAAAAATCGAGGTTCGTTTCATCATTCCGCACCAAAATGCAATGAAAAAATCTCACCGGAAACCGCAACGTTATCGTTCCCCAGCTCCTCCAAGTGAAGATTTTTTCCATTTACCGCAACCAAACCCTTTTTACTGAATATCATTTTTTCCGAATTACAGAAAACAATACCATCGATTCCCTCCATTACAACGCGATCGTGATTGAAAATCGTAATCACATCCGATGAATTGAAAAGAAACTTTTTTTCATTTTTCACCATATCAGTCCCCTTTTTCACATAAAATAGTTCCATAAAATATATCAAAAAGAGGATTACAAATATGACCAAAAGCAAAGGAAATCTTTTCTTCCCGCTTCTTTGCATGGCACTTTGTCTGATTTTTCCCTCCGTATGTGCCGCGGGTGCTCGAAAAGGACTTTCCGTCTCGCTGGAGGCAGCTCTGCCTGCAATTTATCCTGCGCTGATCCTTTCCTGTTTGTTGGTTCGTCTGGCTACGCCTTCCAAAGAAAAGGCATTTTTACTTCCTTTCTTTTTGGGACTTGTCTGCGGATTTCCCGTAGGCGCCGCTACGGTATCAGGCTTGGTACAAAATCAGACGCTTTCAAAAAAGGATGGGGAACGTCTCCTTTTTTTCTGTAACAATGCAAGCCCTGCCTTTCTCATTTCTTATTGCGGCGAAACGATTTTAAAGGATTTCCGAAAGGGTGTTTTACTGTTTTTTCTGCAAAGCGTCCTTTCCGCGGCCTGTTTATTTTTCTTTTTCGGCAAACGGATTTTTGCCCACAAAAAAGAGATCGGTGAAAAAACAGAATCCAAGCCCCTATGGTGGAAAAGCCTTCCCCTCGCTTTGCGGGATGCAACAAATTCTTTTATATACATAATCAGTTGCATCATTTTCTTTTCCTTTTTAACGGAGCTGCTCCGTCATTTGTTTTCCTTGAAAAATTTGCCCTTGGCCTTGCTGGGAATTTTTTCCGAACTCTGCGGCGGATTGGATCGATTGCAATCGTTGGCGCCGCACCTTGCCTTTCCCCTTTGTGCTTTGGGATGCGGATTCGGCGGTTGTTCCGTACATTTGCAAACCGCGGGGATTTTGGAAAACGCTACCCTCTCTCCCCTTTCTCACCTGAAAGGAAAACTCTTTTTTGCCACAGTTCTTTTCATCCTTGCGCTTTTTTTCGAAAAACTCTTGTAATACGCGAGAATATATTGTAAAATAAAGAAAAGGAAGGTCGATTATGAAAAAGAGAACTGATTTGGAAGAAAGCTGCGCGCTTTGCGAACACGGCGAAGAAATTTTCGGCGGAGATTATTTTATTTGCAAGAAAAAAGGTGTTATGGAACCCGGAAAATCCTGCAAAGCATTTTGCTTTGATCCGTTAAAGATCAAGGTTTCCGTTCCGAAAATTCCGAAATACAACCCCATCAACAACGTATTGAATTCAGTTGACGAAACAGAAAAAGAGGAAGCAAAATAATTTTTGCTTCCTCTTTTTTTGATCTATTTTCCTGCAACGCCCGTTTTGAAAGCAGCATCCGCAACCGGCTTTGCTACCGCAAAGGCGACCTTTTTATCCCGCGGTGAGGGAACGATATTCTCATGATTCAGTTCCCGTTCGGGGATATAGTCGGCAATGGCACGTGCGGCGGCAAGCTCCATTTCGGAATTGATCTCCCGAGCTCTGCAGTCCAATGCTCCGCGGAACACTCCCGGAAAGACCAGCACGTTGTTGATCTGATTCGGAAAATCGGATCTACCCGTACCGACTACGGCGGCTCCGCTTTTCTTTGCAAGATCCGGCATAATCTCGGGAACGGGATTTGCCATAGGGAAAATAATGGCTCCCTTTGCCATGGAGCGCACCATTTCGGGAGTTACCAGATTCGGTCCCGATACGCCGATCATCAGATCCGCCCCACGCATGGCATCGGCAAGAGCACCCTTCATTCGGTCGGGATTGGTCACCGCCGCAAGTTCTCTGTGAGCGTCGGAAAGATCCGCATCGCCATCGCAGAGGATTCCGCTGCGGTCACACATTACCAAATTTCGAAGCCCGGCCTTCATCAAGAGTTTTCCGATGGCAGTACCCGCGGCGCCTGCACCGTTGATCACGGCGCGGATCCGATCGATGGATTTTCCAACGACCCGCAAAGCATTCAGGACCGCCGCAAGGACAACGATAGCCGTACCGTGCTGATCGTCGTGAAATACGGGAATATCACACTCCTCCTTCAGACGCCGTTCGATCTCAAAGCAGCGGGGTGCGGAAATATCCTCAAGATTGACCCCACCGAAGGAGCCCGAAAGAAGCTTGACAGTGTTTACGATCTCGTCCACGTCCTTGGAGCGAATACAAAGCGGAATGGCATCCACGTCGGCAAAAGCCTTAAACAAGGCGCATTTTCCTTCCATCACGGGCATTCCCGCTTCAGGACCGATGTCTCCCAGCCCGAGAACGGCAGTACCATCGGTCACCACCGCAACCAAATTCCCGCGTCTGGTCAGGGTAAAACTTTTTTCGGGTTCTTTTTGGATGGCAAGACAAGGCTCTGCCACGCCGGGTGTATAACAAAGGGAAAGATCGTCTCTGGAAGAAAGAGGCACGCGGGTCACCACTTCGATTTTTCCCTGCCACTGTTCATGTTTTTTCAATGCTTCTGCTGCGTAATCCATTTTTTCTCCTCGCTATATCAAATATTTTATACCGTCATTCGATTTTTGATATAACAAATTGTATCACAATGTGAAAAAATATGCAATTTAACAGATAATTTATTTATGGCTTTTCGCGTTAATAAGAAAACAATTATTCCCAAGGCGCTTTAAATTGTTAGGAAATGAAAAAACTCACATCCGTTACGGACGTGAGTTTTGATTTAATCCTTGGTATCGGCAGGGACTGCGCGATCCTGATTGGGTGATACGCCGAAGCGCTTTTTATAAGCACGGTAGAAGGAAGAATATTCGCGGAAGCCGCTGCGCTCGCAAGCGCCCGAAATACTTTCTCCCTCGCGGATCAAGCTTCTCGCCAAAAACAGGCGTTTGATCAGAACGTAATCCCAAAGGGTCGAGCCTGTTGCCTTTTTAAAGCTGCGGGAAAGCTGGGATTTGGACAAATAAAAATCCGCGGCAATGGCATCCAGTGACAAATCCCCTGACAGATTCTGATTGACGAATTCAATGATCTCGTAAATCTTGCCGAATTCTTTCCGTTCTCCGAAAGAATGTTCTTCACATACGTACCGGTTGCTGACCTCAATCAAAAGCGAGTATAAAAATGCCAATACCGTCAGTCGGATGCGATAGGACACGCTGTTTTCATTTAACTCAAGCACCGAAGGCAAAAGGCCCTGCAGGGTTTCCAGTTTAAACACGTTTCCCGTTCCCAAACGTCTTTCGCAAAATGGAATGGAAAGCTCCCCTTGGGGATCCAGAGAAGAAAGAACCGACGTGGAAAAACGAATAGCAATTCTTTCATACGGGTCGCCTGCATCCACCTGAATTTTATGGCTTTCACCGTCTCTCATTAAAAAGACTGCCCCCGGAAACAGGTCGTATTCATTTCCCTCCACACGCATTACACCGGTTCCCGAGAGGATGATCAAAATCTCGTTCATCTCGTGGGCATGCAGGGGGAATTTTTTCGGATCGCGCCATGGAGATATCGTGTGATGAAAGAACAAATCTTCCGCATGGTATGCACATATTTTCTCTTCCACAAGCACTCTCCTTTCAACAAGTTTTTATTCATTGTATCAAAAAAAAGCACGATTTGCAATATGTTTGCACAAATAATGAGAAAAAATGTAATTTACTTGCACTATTTTTTCTGCTATAATATTTTTCAAGGAAATTCCCTTTCCTTCGGCGAAGCGAAAAAAAGCCAATATTTGCAAGGCGATCTTCGTTCTCGCAGTTTTTTTGAAATTGAAAGGAGCCATTATTATGGAACAGAAAGTAATTGTAATTACAGGTGCAGGCGGTGTTCTTTGCTCCGGCTTTGCAAAGGTTTTGGCAAAAGCAGGACACAAGGTTGCTTTGCTGGATCTGAATTTGGAAGCTGCTGAAAATTTCGCAGCAGAAATCCGTGCTGAAGGCGGCATCGCAAAGGCTTACGGATGCAACGTACTGAAAAAAGACTCTATGGAAGAAGCACATCAAGCAATCCTGGCTGACTTCGGTAAATGTGATATTCTCATCAACGGCGCAGGCGGTAACAATCCCCGCGGAACCGCAGACCACGAAACCTACGAGCCCGGTGATGAAACCCGCGACGATATCAAGACCTTCTTCAACCTGGATCCCGACGGAATCGGCTTCGTATTTAACCTCAACTTCCTGGGAACCCTTCTCCCCACTCAGGTATTCGTACCCGATATGATCGGAAAGGAAGGATGCAGCATTCTCAACATTTCCTCTATGAACGCTTTCCGTCCCTTGACCAAGATCCCTGCTTACTCCGGCGCAAAGGCTGCAATCTCCAACTTTACTCAGTGGCTTGCAGTTCACTTCGCTCCCGCAGGAATTCGCGTAAACGCCATCGCTCCCGGCTTCTTCGTAACCAACCAGAACAGAGCGCTTCTCTTTACCGAGGATGGCACTCCCACCGCACGTACCAACAAGATTCTCAACGCTACGCCCATGAAGCGCTTCGGCGAAGCTGAAGAATTGAACGGCGCTTTGAAATTCCTTCTCGATCCCGAGCAGGCAGGCTTTATCACCGGCGTGGTTCTTCCTGTTGACGGCGGTTTCTCCGCTTACTCCGGCGTATAAAATGCACGACAAAAATGCTTTGCAATTTTGCAAAGCATTTTTTCTTTCCTCCTTTTAAAACAAATCTTGACAAGATGGCGAAAAGAAGATAAAGTATAGGAAAAGGAGTTGATATGATGAAGCACAAGTATCTTATTTGCGACATTTCCATTCTTCCTGAATGTTATACAAAAGTCGTAGAAGCCCGCACGCTTGTAGAATCCGGTAAGGCAAAGGACGTCAGTGATGCCGTCCGTATGACGGGAATTTCTCGCAGTACTTATTATAAATATAAGGATTATTTGTTCGCACCGGGGAAAGATTCCAGTCACGGTAAAAAAGCAATTCTCTCGTTTCATCTGGCACACAAAACGGGAGCGCTCTCCGAGGTTTTGTCTTTGGTCAGCCAAATGAACGCAAACATTCTCACCATCAATCAAAACCTGCCTGTCAACGGAAAAGCGTACATCACCCTCTCCGTGGAATTTTCCAAAATGAAAATCGATCCGTCGAATTTGGTTTCCGCCATTTCAGAATGCTCCGGTGTATCTTCCGTAAAACTGGTAGCCATTGAATAACTTACATAAAAAAGACCTGTTCTACAGGACACACTTTCAAAGAAAAAAAGGAAGCACGAAAATTTCGTGCTTCCTTTTTTTAACGAAACAAACGGGCAGGAACAAAAAAGTGCAGCAAACATGATAAAAAAACAAGACAACGTTCGACTGACCGCAAGATTGCAGATAAAGCAGGTTCAGGGCGCGACAGCTCAGCAAATAGTAGGAATCCAAAAGCACGCGCCACGGATCATACGGAATTTTTGTGTTTCACGCTTCAACTTTCAGAGTAACGGTTCCGTCTTCGTTGCAGATGACTCCTTCCCCTTCATAGGAAAGAGAATCTACAGCGGCAAAATATTCTTCCTTGGATGCGTAAGGAACGAGCTTGTTGGCAAGAACGTTCTTTGCACGAGCACCGTCGTTTTCAAGGAGAGACGCCAACATACCGAACTGAATCTTTGCAGATACCACGCAAGCGGTGTAAGGATCGACAATGATAAATTCAGGACCGTGGCTGGCACCCTGTGCGCCGCTGACATAGGGATGTACCGCAGGCATTACACAGGCAATATCACCCATATCACTGCTTGCAGTTCCCCAAGAATCGGTGATGCGAATCTTGTCTTCCTCGAAGAAATCAAGACCGATCTCTTTGAAAATTGCTTTCAGATTGGGGTCATTGTATCGAGGTGCAAAGCCGTGCACGTCGGTAAAACGAACACCGCATCCCATAGCGGCAGCAGCTCCTGCAAATGCACGGTTAATCTTCATGCTCTCCGTTTTCATTGCGGGAACGGTAGCGGCTCTCAAATAGCTTTCGGTAATCACCTCATCAGGAATGGCATTTACCACGTTACCGCCTTTGGTAATAATGGGATGGTAACGAACGGTATCCTTCTCCTGGAAGGTTTCGCGCAAAGCGTTTGCGGCGGAAAGGGCGGTGGTTGCGGCATAGAGTGCATTGATGCCCTTATGAGGAGAACCGCCTGCGTGAGCAGATTTTCCCGTAAAGGTTGCGTATTTGATCAAAGCGCCGTTGCTTCCTTTGGGACAAGCAAGTCCCTCGCCACTGGTCGTATGAATCATCATGGCAAGATCCACACCGTCCAGATAGCCGCGGTGCAAAAATTCGGGCTTTCCGCACATATACTTGATAATACCTTCCTTTTTCAAGCCGAGACGGAAATCAATTTCAACTCCCTCCTCTGCAGGAACGGCAATGAGACGGATCTTACCGCAAAGGTCCGCCAAAACGTCGGGTTCCTTCAGTGCGGCGGCAAGACCAAGCAAAGCGGCAGACTGACAATGGTGTCCGCAGGCGTGTACCGCGCCGGTTTCAGGATCACATTCAGGATGGGAAGGAATGATCAAAGAGTCCATTTCACCGAATACGGCAATGACAGGACCGGGTCTGCCCGTATCCACGTCGGTATAGAAGCCGGGAATATTCCCTGCTTCACAAAGCTTGTAGCCAAGCGCTTCGTACTTTTCTTTCAGATAAGCGTGGGTCTTCCACTCGCGGTAACCGGGTTCGGGATTTTTCCAGATATAACGTTCCGCTTCCAGGATCATATCCTTATGTTTTTCAACAGCTTGATACAGTTTTTCGTAACCCATTTTTCTTTTCTCCTTTTAATACTTCAACGTAACGGTGCCGTCCTCGTTGTAAAGCACGCCTTCTCCGTCGAACGAAAGGGCATCAACGGCGGCAAAATATGCTTCTTTGGAGGGATAAGGTACTTTCTTATTGGCAAGAACGTTCTTGGCTTCTGCCCCATCGTTCTTCAAAAATTCTGCTAAAGCCGCAAACTGAACCTTGGCGGATACAACGCAGGCGGTATAGGGATCCTCAATGCGATAATCTGCACCGTGTGCCGTACCTGCGGCACCACCGATGCTGGGATGGACAGCCGGCATTACGCAGGAAATATCACCCATATCACTGCTTGCGGTTCCCCAGTTCTCGGTAAATTTAACGTCTTCTGCAGGGAAGAACTCAAGACCGATCTTCTCAAATACGTTCTTCATGGTAGCGTCGTTGAGACGGGGCGCAAAGCCGTGCACGTCAATGAAACTGACGCCGCAACCCATTGCGGCGGCACAGCCTGCAAATGCACGGTTGACCTTCTTGCCTTCGGCGAGCATAGCATCCATGGTAGCGGCTCTGAGATAGCTCTCAATACGAACCTCATCGGGGATGGCGTTTACAACGTTGCCGCCCTTGGTAATGATGGGATGGTAACGAACGGTATCCTTCTCCTGGAAGGTTTCGCGAATGGCATTTGCCGCGGAGAGCGCAGTGGTTGCGGCGTAAAGGGCATTGATACCCTTGTGAGGAGAACCGCCCGCGTGAGCAGACTTTCCTTCAAAGGTAGCATATTTGATTACGGCGCCGTTGCTTCCCTTGGGACAGACGAGACCCTTTATGGTGGTATGGATCATCATTGCCATATCAACGCCGTCCAAATAGCCGCGGGAAAGAAATTCCGGCTTACCGCACAGATATTTGATAATGCCGTCCTTTTTCAATCCAAGACGGTATTCGATTTCAATTCCCTCCTCTGCGGGTACGGCAATGAGACGGATTTTACCGCAAAGGCCGTCCAGAACTCCGGGCTCCTTAAGACCTGCGGCAAGTCCCAGCAAAGCGGCGGACTGACAGTTATGTCCACAGGCGTGAACCGCACCGGTTTCAGGGTCGCACTCGGGATGGGAAGGGATAATCAAAGAGTCCATTTCACCGAATACGGCAATGACGGGACCGGGCTTGCCCGTATCCACGTCGGTATAAAAACCGGGGATATTCCCTGCTTCCACCAGCTTGTAGCCCAAAGCTTCGTATTTTTCTTTTAAGTAAGCGTGGGTTTTCCATTCGCGGTAACCGGGCTCTGGATTTTTCCAAATATAACGTTCTGCTTCCAAAATCAGATCTTTATGCTTTTCTACGGCTTGGTACAATTTTTCAAAACTCATTTATCTTGTCTCCTTAATCAGAAATTCAGGGTTACGGTTCCGTCTTCATTGTAGACCACACCGTCCTGTTGGAAATTCATAGCATCCTTCACCTTGAAAAATTCTTCTTTGGATGCGTAAGGCAAATTCTTTTCTGCAATGACCTTTTTCGCATAAGCGGCATCGTCGCAGAGAAGGAGTTTTGTCACTCCCGCTAGTATCTTTGCACATACAACACAGGCGGTGTAAGGATCGGTAACGACGTAATCCACTCCGTGACCCGTTCCCGAAACACCTGTAATGAAGGGATGAATCGAAGGGATTACGGAACTGACGTCGCCCATATCACTGCAAGCAGGACCCCAATTGTTGTTCTCGAAGTTCAGGTCTTCCTCGGAGAAGATCTCCTTTGCCACGGTTTTGAAGGCGCGGCGAAGATTTTCATCGTTGTGACGGGGGGCAGAGCCTGCTACGTCCTCAAAACGGACCTGACAGCCCATTGCGGCGGCACAGCCTGCGAAAGCGCGGTTGATCTTATGGCTGATGGTATTGATGATATCGTAATCGGCACTGCGGATCATATTTTCAATGACGACCTCGTCGGGAATGGCGTTCACCACGTTGCCGCCCTTTGTCATAATGGGATGCATACGAACCTTATCCTTCTCCTGGAAATTTTCGCGGAGGGCATTGGCAGCGTTCAAAGCGTTGGTTGCGGCGTAAAGAGCGTTGATTCCCTTGTGAGGAGATCCGCCCGCGTGGGCAGATTTTCCAATGAAGGTTGCCTTTTTACGCACGTTTCCGTTAGAACCCAGGGGACAACTCATTTTATTGTCTGCGCCGCCGTCTTTCTGATGAACCATCAAGGCAATATCCACGTCGTCAAGCAGACCGCGGTAAAGCACCTCGGGCTTTCCTGCAAAATAACGAACGGTGCCGTTCTTTTTCAATTCTTCACGATAGGAGGCGGAAACGCCCTCCTCAGCAGGCACGGCAAAAAGTCTGACGGAGCCGGACATCTCATTCAATACGTCGGGGGTTTTCAAAGCGGCGGCTACGCCCAAAAGCGCGGCACACTGACAGTTATGACCGCAAGCGTGAGCAGCGCCCGTTTCGGGATCTGCCAAGGGATGTCCGGGGCAAGGAAGCGCATCCAATTCGCCGAATACAACCACCTTGGGACCGGGTCTTCCCGTATCTACGTCGGCATAAAAGCCGGGAATGTTTCCAAGCTCTGTTACGGCATATCCAAGTTCTTCAAAGCGAGCTTTCAGATACGCGTGGGTCTTCCATTCGCGAAAGCCAAGCTCGGGCATTTTTTTAATGTCTGCTTCCGCGGCAAGAATCAATTCCTTTTGTGCCTCTACGGCATCAAACAGTTTCTGATACATAATAAATCTCCTTGACAAGAAAATTATACATTCAGGGTAATGGTACCGTCTTCGTTATAAATGACAGCGTCACCGTCGAAATCCAAAGCATCCTTTGCCTTAAAGAACTCCTCCTTGGAGGCATAAGGCACTTTCTTTTCCGCAATGACCTTTTGCGCCAAAGCGGCATCTTCCATCAGAAGGTTCTTCAGTACGCCCGTGATGATCTTTGCACCGGTTACGCAAGCAAGATATGCATCCTTAACAAGGAAGTTCGGCGTATGACCTACACCCGTTGCCCCGCCGATATAAGGATGTACGGAGGGAATCACGTTGCAGATATCACCCATATCGCTACTGGCTTTGCCCCAGACCTTATCAAACTGCATCTCCTCCTCGCGGAAGAAATTTAACGCCACGTCGTGGAACAGTTTCATCAGATTCTTATCATTGATACGGGGAGCAGAGCCTGCTACGTCCTCCAAAAGAAGGCGGCATCCCATCGATGCGGCGGCTCCTGCAAATGCACGATTGACCTTGCGGTTGATCTGTCCTACCGCTTCATAAGATCCACAGCGGATCATATTTTCCACCACAACCTCGTCGGGGATGGCGTTGACTACGTTGCCGCCGCGGGTAATGATGGGGTGCATACGAACGGTATCTTTTTCTTCAAAGGTTTCGCGGAGCGCGTTTGCGGCGGAAAGTGCCGTGGTTGCGGCATAGAGGGCATTGACGCCCTTATGGGGAGCGCCGCCTGCGTGGGCAGATTTTCCGATGAAGGTTGCCTTTTTACGCACGTTGCCGTTGGTACCTGTGGGGCAGGTCATCTTCAAAGGCTCGCCGCGGAGATGCACCATCATAGCAATATCTACGTCGTCGAGAAGTCCGCGGTAAAGTACCTCGGATTTGCCTGCATAGTAGCGAACTCGTCCGCTTTTTCTCAATTCCTCGCGGTAAGAAGCAGTAACGCCCTCCTCCGCAGGAACGACAAACAAACGAATGGAACCGCACATTTCATCCAGCGCGCCCTTAGCCTTCAAAGCGGCGGCGACACCGATCAAGCCCGCACACTGACAATGGTGACCGCAGGCGTGCGCCGCACCCGTTTCGGGATCCGCAAAGGGATGACCCGGGCAAGGAAGTCCGTCGAGCTCGGCAAACACCACGATTTTCGGACCGGGTCTGCCCGTATCCACGTCGGTATAAAAGCCGGGAATGTTTTCCAGTTCGGTTAATTCATAGCCCAATTCTTCGAAACGTGCTTTCATATATGCGTGGGTTTTCCATTCGCGAAAACCCAGCTCGGGCATAGAATTCAGATCCCGTTCCGCTTTCAGAATTACGTCCTTGTATTCCTCAACGGCATCAAACAATTTTTGATACATCGTGCTCTCCTATGATTCAAAATTTCAAAGTGGCAGTGCCATCTTCGTTGTAAATCACACCGTCACCCACAAAAGCAAGCGCGTCTTTTACCTTGAAAAATTCCTCTTTGGAAGCGTAAGGTACAATCTTTTCCGCAATAACCTTTTTTGCAAAAGCGGCATCGTTTGACAGCAAAAGCTGCAAAACACCCGACATAATCTTTGCCGCGGTAACGCAGGAAAGCTCGGGGTCGGAAATGGTATAATTTTCACCGTGGCAAGTACCTGTCGCGCCGCTGATCATTGGATGAACGGCGGGCATAACGCAGGAAATGTCTCCCATATCGGTACAGCCCGAAGAAATACTCTCGGTAAATTTCAATTCTTTTTCGGAGAAAAACTCCAGCGCCACCTGATAAAACGCATCGCGCAAATTCTTATCATTGTAACGGGGGGCGGCACCGGGTACGTCCTCCAATTTTACCTGACAACCCATTGCGGCGGCACAGCCTGCATAAGCGCGATTGACCTTGCGGCTGATTTCGGCAACAGTATCGTAATTGACTCCGCGGATGGTATTCTCGATCACAACCTCGTCGGGGATGGCGTTGACCACGTTGCCGCCGCGGGTGATGATCGGATGCATACGGATAATATCTTTTTCCTGGAAGGTTTCGCGGAGCGCGTTTGCCGCATTCAGCGCGTTGGTTGCGGCATAGAGAGCGTTGATCCCCTTATGGGGCGCGCCTCCTGCGTGGGCAGACTTTCCGATGAAGGTCGCTTTCTTTCGGCAATTCCCCACCGAGCCGCGACCGATATTCATCTTCGACGTGGAAACCGAGGAGGAATGCAACATCATCGCCATATCCACATCGTCAAGCAAGCCTCTGTAAAGCACCTCGGCTTTACCCGCAAAATAGCGAACCTTCCCTTTTTTGCGAAGTTCTTCGCGGTATGCCGCTTCCACACCTTCTTCAGCAGGAACGGCAAAAATTCTGACAGAGCCGCAAAGCTCCTCCAGAACCGTCTTTTCTTTCAAAGCCGCAGCCACGCCCAAAATGATGGCACACTGACAATCGTGACCGCAGGCGTGTGCCGCACCCGTTACGGGATCGGCAAAAGGATGAGAGGGGCAAGGAAGCGCATCCAGTTCCCCGAATACGACGATCTTCGGACCGGGTTTGCCCGAATCCACATCGGTATAAAAGCCGGGGATATCACCCAGCTCCGTAACCTCGTACCCCAGTTCCTCAAAACGATTTTTCAGATAAGCATGGGTCTTCCACTCACGAAAGCCAAGCTCGGGTATGCGATGCAAATCCTCTTGGGTTTTGAGAATGGTTTCCCTCGCCGCGTCTACGGCAGAAAAGATCTTTTGATACATTGCACTACTCCTTAGTAACGAAGCGTAACCGTTCCGTCCTCGTTATAAATAACACCGTCGCCCTCGTAGCTCAGTTCTGCAACGGATTCGAAAAATTTCTCTACGGAATCAAAGGGGACGTAGGCTTCATCCATAATCTTTTTGGCATAAGCACCCTCATCGGAGAGAAGGAGATTGGCAACACCGACCTGTACTTTTGCACCGGTCAGACAGGCTTTTTCCGCATTCACTACAAAGTAGGAGGCAGAGTGAGAAGTTCCCTGAGTACCGCCCACGTAGGGGTGTACGGTAGGCATAACGCAGGAAATATCACCCATATCACTGCATCCTGCGCCCCAAGGCTTATCAAAATTTAAATCTTCTTCGGGGAAGAAGTTCTTTGCAACTTCATAAAATGCCAAGCGGAAGTTCTTATCATTGATTCGGGGAGCGTGGTTATACTGATCCTCGAAATATACTCTGCAGCCCATAGCGGCGGCGGCACCTGCATAGGCGCGATTGATCTTTTTGCTGACCTCGCGAATGGCAGAAAAATCTGCACCGCGAACGTAGCTTTCGCTGATAACTTCATCCGGGATGGCATTGACGACGTTGCCGCCCTTGGAAAGAATGGGATGGAAACGAACAAAATCCTTTTCCTGGAAGGTTTCGCGCAAAGCGTTTGCCGCAGAAAGGGCTGTGGTAGCGGCATAAAGCGCATTGATGCCCTTATGGGGAGAACCGCCTGCATGGGCAGACTTACCGATAAAGGTAGCGCGCTTCAGTACGTTTCCGTTGGTACCGGAAGGACAAGCCATACCGGGGGTATCGGAAGCGTGCACCATCATTGCAAGATCAACTCCCTCAAGATAGCCACGGGAGAGATATTCCATTTTTCCGCTGAAGAATTTGATCACGCCTTTGGCTCTTAATTCGCGGCGGAAAGAAATCTCAATTCCCTCTTCCGCAGGAACTGCCAACAGACGAATCGAACCGCACATACCGTCCAAAGCGCCGGGTGCCTTCAAAGCAATGGCGATGGCAAGCAGAGCAACACTCTGCAAATGGTGACCGCAGGCATGAACCGCGCCCGTTTCAGGGTCACATTCGGGATGCGAAGGAATGATCAAAGAGTCCATCTCACCGAAAATAGCCAATTTGGGACCGGGTCTGCCCGTATCTACGTCTACGTAGAAGCCGGGAATATCGCCTGCTTCCGTTACTTCATAGCCAAATTTTTCATAAAGCGCCTTCAGATAAACATGGGTTTTCCACTCGCGGTAACCGGGTTCGGGATTCTTCCAAAGATACCGTTCCGCTTCCAGCAAAAGATCCTTATACAGATCAATCTGCTTGCTGTATTTTTCATAACGCTGTTCCATTGTGTTCCCCTCTTTCAATGATATATTTTGTCAGAAGCGCGTGAGGATGATAAGACTCCTTGGCATAGCGAAGTCCTGCATCTCCCACATCTTCCTCACGATTGACGTATTCTGCGCCGCAAGCGAAATGCCCAACGAATTCCGACACCATCATTTGGTAAGCGCCACGAACGTTGCGATCCGCCTTTTCAATATGAACAAAAAGTGTGTCTCCGACTCGCTCGCCAAACGAAAAAGCACAAATCTTTCCTTCGGCGCGAACAAGACCGCCGTAAAAGCCGTATTCTTTGCGATGCGCCAAAACCTCGTGCACCGCAGAAACTTCATGGTGAAAATACGCAGAGTCTTTTTGGTTTTCAAGACAAAAGCCGTCAAAAAACTCCTGTACCTGTGCAATATTATCATCACAAATTTCCTCAAAGCACCAATCGGGATGGTTTTTCAGGAAAAAGTTCCGATGATTTCGCTGACCTGCAAGCTTTCTTCCTGCCAGGGTTGACAAATTCTCTGCCCGATACAAATAATCAAACCAGTCCCGATTTGCCTTGGGGACAAAGTCGGGGAGAATCGCCAAAAGACGATCTTTATCCTCCTCACCGACGCTGCAAAAACGGAGAGGTTCGCCACATTCATTGCAATGCTGCAAAAGCAATTCAACACCGCGTTCCAAATTCCCCAGAGGCGGAGTGTAAGCGGGCGCACCATCATCGGGATGGCTACGCAAAAACAGGATATCCTTCGACAGGGCAAAATCCGTGGAAAAACCCTTGCGCCACATCACGGCACCGCCCAAGGTCGTATCGCAAAGACGGGTGGTGACCCCTGAAAAATACCTCCGGAACAGCGGAATATGCTCCAATTCCAACTTTTGAAAATCCAACATAAAAGAATATCTACACTTTCCCATTTTAACTATGAATAGTGTACCACAAAAGGTCATGCATTTCAACAAATTTTGGAAATTTATCCACAAAAAAAACCAAGTTGATATCTTGACAAAAATTCCATTCGTTGGTAAAATTACTTGTAATAAAAAGGCAGGAGGACGACACGGGATGAAAAAAAACTATAGCATTCGAAAAATCGATAATCTCGGCAGAATCGTCATTCCTATGGATTTTCGCAAAGCCCTTGAAATTCACGATTGGGACGATCTTCGCATCTCCTTGGACGGAAATGCCATCTCCATTCGAAAAGAGCACGACACCTGTACGTTTTGCGGCAGCGAAAAAAACCTTTCTGCCTTCGAGGAAAAATTCATCTGTAAAAATTGCCTTGCAAAATTAAAGGAAAACTGACCCCTCTCAGTAGCACAACTCCCCGCAAAACCTTTATCGAGATGTGGCGCAGCTGGTAGCGCGCCTGCTTTGGGAGCAGGATGCCGCAGGTTCAAGTCCTGTCATCTCGACCAAAAAGAAAAGGAGCCGAATGGCTCCTTTTCTTTTTGCGGCAGATGGTGGGCTTGAAGGGCGGCATCCGTAGGATGTCGTGGGCGGAAACCGAGAAAAAGGCATGTTATGCCTTTTTTGATGTGTTTTCGACGGCAGACACCCGATTGTTCCTAGCCGAACGGCGACGGAAGAATCACGGTGTCAACGAGTTATAGTCCTGTCATCTCGACCAAAAAGAAAAGGAGCCGAATGGCTCCTTTTCTTTTTGAACAATTTATTTTTTTAGGATTTGTTTGATGATGGAAGTTGGGGGGGGGGTTGGCTAGATGTTTAAAAGGAGCAAAAGCGGGTTGCGATTGATGCTGTAGGCAAAGCGGGGCGAGGAAATCCGAAGGATTTTTTCCACTTTTTTCGCAACGTGCAAGGGTGAGACGCTTCTTGCTTCCACACGGTTTACAATGGCTTTGAATGCACGGGCATTGCAGGAATAGAGCTTTGTTTTTTGACAGAATCGGTCGAGGGCATCGGTAGAAACGCCAAGCATTCCGGTGGAAACTGCGCCTGCACGAAGCACGCTGATCTGAATGGATTTCAGTTGAAGCTCCATTCTCAAAGCATAGGCATATTGATCCAAGGCAGTTTTTGTAACCGCATAGAGCCCCGTGAACGGCAAGGGCTTCAAGGGCGCAAGTTCACTGGTGGTAATAATGATTCGCGAGCCGTTTTTCAACAAAGGCAAAAAGGTTTTGTTGACGAGGAAAGCGCTGTGGAGATTGACTTTGCAGATCTTTTCAAAATCCGCCGTTTCCATTTCCACCAAGGAATCCAGCATATAGATCCCCGCAAAGTGAATCACGGCATACAGGCAGTCGGTTTCCTTGGAAATTTGACGAAAGGCGTTTTTCACTTCTTCTTCATCGGTAAGATCTGCCTCAATGGGAATGATTCCATCTTCCCTTTCTCCCACCGACCGATCCAGAGCGAAAACGCGAAATCCTTTTTGGGAAAGCCTTTGTGCAGTGGCTCTGCCCATTCCGCCGTAGGCACCCGTGATCAGAACGCAGGGCTTCAAGCTTTTCTCATTCATATTACCGTTCAATTTCATACTCCCAATCAATAATTCCGCCAAACTCCTTGACCTGTGTATAGCCCAGTTTGACGAGGCTTTCGGATGCGATTTTGCTCCGTCTGCCCGATCTGCAATACACGAGTATCAATTCCCCGCGATCAGGGAGAAGGGTGGGCGCTTTTTCCTCGATTTGCGTATAGGGAATCAAAAGGGCACCCGGGATATGACCTGCATCATACTCGTCCTGCTCTCTGACGTCCAGAATGACGCATTTCTTTCCGGAATCCATAATCTTTTTTGCCTGTGTCTGCGAAATTTGTTCGTAGGACACAGTTTCTTCTTTTGTTTCAGAGGTGAAAGTGCTTTCTTCCTCCTTACTGCAAGCAGGAAAAGCCATAAAAAGCACGGATGCGAAAACACAGAAAATCTTTTTCATTTTCATTTTCTCCCATTGGACTGTTGATTTCAAAAACATTGTAGAGCAAAGCGGGTGGTTTGTCAAGCAAGCCGCGTATCGTCAAGGTGTCAAGAAAAATCGAGCATACATATAATAAAAAACGGGAGGATCTCCCGCCAATTTTGCCACAGGAGGAAAACCATGGCTATTTTTTCTAATCAAGCTACCTTGACATACAACGGAAATTCCACCAATTCCAATATTGCTTACGGCGAAATTTTGGACGTGTTGGAAATTACGAAAACGTCAGTCGAAGGAACCTATACCCCCGATTCGGTGGTAACGTACGTGGTTACACTGCGAAACACCGGAACTACACCTTTAAACAATCTGACCGTAACGGATAATCTGGGCGGAACAAGTGTTGGCGACACCACCGTTTATCCCTTGGAATACGTGGCCGATTCCACGCTGTTCTTCATTGATGGCGTACCTCAGGTTGCACCTACCGTAACTGCAGGCCCACCCCTTGTTTTCACCGGAATTACCATCCCTGCTTCGTCCGATGGCGTTTTGGTTTATCAAGCGCAAACAAGCGCCTTTGCAGAGCCCTTTGAAGGTGGTGTGATTGAAAACACCGTAACCGCAACGGGCGCAGGTCTTGGCGTTGACGCCACGGCAACCGCCACCGTCACCGCGCTTTCCGAGCCTGTTCTGACCATTTCAAAATCCATCTCGCCCTCTCAGGTAGTGGATAACGAACGCGTGACCTATACCTTTATCATTCAAAACACCGGCAACCGTGCCGTAATTGCCACCGACAACGCTGCCATCAGCGACGTCTTTGATCCGATTTTGTCCGATCTGACCGTCAGCTTCGAGGGAACCCCTTGGACCGCGGGCACTCAATACAATTACGACGCCACCAGCGGTCTGTTCACCTCGGTTGCGGGACAAATCCTCGTCCCTGCCGCCACTTACACCCAGGATCCCACAACGGGCGCTTACACTGTCACCCCCGGCATTGCAACGCTCACCATTACGGGAACCATCTAAGGCAAAAAGAGCAGCTGTCTGTAAATCAGCTGCTCTTTTTCATTATCTGTTGATTTTCTTATCCCGCATTTCTTCGAAATATTCTTTCGTAGTACCCGTAGAAAGGGGTTCCTGATAGAATCTGGACGTTTTGGGATCCTCATAGAACGCGTACTGACCGCCACAGAGACCGGAATGGTCACTGCCGCCCGAAACATAAAGCCCACGATCCAGCGCCAACGCGAGCATTTCCTCTCTGAGATTGAGCACCAAACTGTCGTGCCAAATTTCGATGCCGTCCAGGCCCATGGCAATCAACTGATCCACATACCAGACAAAACCCGTTTCCTCGATATTGGGGATTTTGCCAAGTTCCTCATTCAAATGGGCAAGACAAACGATACCGCCTGCCTTATGCACGATATCAATAATCTCATCGTCGTACTTAAAGTCGTAAAGTCTGGGTACGGCGGCGCGATGCTTACCAAAGCAGGTTTCAAAAAAATCACTGTAATCCAGATCGGTAACAAGACCCTTTGCCTTCATGGCGCTGAACACGTGGTCATTGCACAGCCAGGTTATCCCCTTGTTATGCTCCAAAACTTCTTCCCAAGTAATTCCTTTGATATAGCCGATCTCCACTCCTCGGTGGAAAAGCTTTTCGGTCTGATCCGTTTCACGGAGACTCATTTGATGCAAATATTCCTTCATTTCAGGATATTCAGGATCAAAATCGTAAGCGGTCAGGTGGAAAAAGCCAGGCTTTCCGTTTTTGGGATTGTTATAGAGTCTGGTCATTGCGGAAAATTCTACGCCGAAAAGACTTTCCATTCCCAGCGACTTGCAGGTTTCCATAAATTCATAGTTACCGGAAACCGTATCGTGGTCGGTCAAAGCCGCCGCTTTATACCCCTCGTCGAATGCTATTTTGGCAAGCTGTGCAGGGGTGTAAACACCGTCGGAATGCGTGGAGTGAAGATGCAGATTCGCATACATTTTCTGATTCATAGCACAATACCTCAAATCGATTTATTTTGATAAACAATTTCGCCGCCCGAAACGGTCATAAAGACACGTACATCTTTCAAAGACTCCTCGGGCACGGAGAGAATGTCTTCTTCAAACACCGTAATATCAGCAAATTTTCCTGCTGTCAAAGTACCCGAGGTATTCTCACAGCAAAGGACGTAAGCCGCATTTTTGGTGTAAGACTCCAAAGCGGCATAACGGGAAATCGCTTCTTTTTTGCCGCCGAAGCTTTGTCCCTTTTCCGTGGTACGGGTAACCATGGAATAAACGCCAAGCATAGGATTGACTTCACACACGGGACAGTCGCTGTTGCAAGCAACGACAATCCCCTCCTCCATCAAAGTCTTTGCAGGGAACGCATCCACCAAACGATCGTAGCCGAGGGCGTTTAAGTGAGAATCGCCCAAGGAATAGATAAAGGCGGAGGAAAGTCCGACGGAAATATTCAGATCCTTGATGCGGCGAATCTGATCGGGGGTCGGGGATTCCAAATGCTCCAGACGGTAACGAAGGGGGCGGGTATCCACGCCCTGCTCATTGACATATTCAATTGCGGAAAGCGCCATTTCAATGGCACGGTCTCCGATGGCGTGAATACTGACCTGAACGCCGCCCTTGGCAGCCTTCAAAAGATC
>JAZOSM010000080.1:0-3403 GCA_045657125.1 Eubacteriales bacterium | reverse complement strand
CAAAAAGCAATATCCTCGTTAAGAATATCCGTAACGTCCACCTGATAAAAAAGAGCTGTATTTTCTCCGTCGGAAACAGCAACGCAGCTTACGAAGAGGGGGTCGATATTTTCCTGACTCATTCTGCCGTCACTGCTTCCGTATCCGCCCAGGGGCACGGAATATTCGGGGGTGATATCTTTTTTGGCATAGCCTGCCTTCAGTTGTACACTCATTTTCTTCTCCTTTTCAGGAACGCTTTTTCTCTAGTTTCATTCTACCACGCCTGCCCCACCCTTGCAAGAGTTTGAGGCAATTTCGCTAAATTTGTGAAAAATAAAACAGCAATTGTAAAGCACTTCTTGACTTTTTCTCCATCGTTTCTTATAATGCAAGAGATCACTTGTACAGGAGAAAAAAATGTTTCGGCTCATTGAGAAAAAAGATAGAGAAAAATACCTTGCCATGACACGCAAGTTTTATAACAGTGATGCAGTTCTCGCCCCGGTTCCCCTTGAAAATTTTGAGAATACCTTTGCACTTTTGATGGAAAGCAGTCCTTTTACAAAGGCTTTCGTATTCGAAGACTGCGGCGAGGTTGTGGGCTACGCCCTCCTTGCACACACCTGGAGTCAGGAAGCGGGCGGAGAGGTGGTCTGGGTGGAGGAAATTTATTTAGAACCCGAAGCGAGAGGAAAAGGTTTCGGAACCGCGTTTTTCCGCTTCTTGGAAAAAGACTACGCTCCCCATGCAAAACGCTTCCGCCTGGAAGTGGAAAAAGAAAATGAAGGTGCGGTTTCCCTCTACCAAAAAATCGGATTTGAATTTTTCCCCTACGATCAAATGAAAAAAGATTTTTGACCCTCTTGCATTTTTCTTTTTTCTGTGTTATAATAACAGAAGTCGAGTGTATTGATTAAATCAACAACACCGAAACGAAAAAAATCAGCGTCACAAACAAAAATCCCTAGTAGCCACAAGGGTTTGACTCGCTAATGTAGCTCAGTTGGTAGAGCAGCTGATTCGTAATCAGCAGGTCGCGTGTTCAAGTCACGTCATTAGCTCCAAAAAAGAAGAACTCAAATGAGTTCTTCTTTTTTATTGTAAAATCAAGAGGTAAACCATTTGTTTACTCTACTCTACCTCCTCTCGGTTTACTTTTTTGGAAAGCAATGTTATACTGAATATAACAAAGAAGCAAAGGAGTTTAAGAAATGGCAAATAAAACCATGGGGGAAATCATCAGCACCCTACGCAAAGAAAAGAATATGACGCAAAAGGAACTTGCGGATCTGCTGAGCGTTACAGATAAAGCCGTATCCAAATGGGAACGAGACGGCTCCTGCCCCGACACCCAAACTCTGCCGAAGCTTGCGGAAATCCTCGGCATTTCCTTGGAAGAACTGATGGGCGCAAAAGAAAATCCCCCTACGGGTCATAAAGGGGCAGACTTTATGGTAAATCTTGTGTTGAAAGCAATTCCTCTTGCTATGGGAATTGCAGTGGCTGTCACCTCTTTTTTGGGTAAACTTGACATAAATTCCGGTTTTGGAATGCTGGGCATCGGTCTTGCCTGCGTTGGGGTATATCTGCTGAAAAACAAAAATTAAGTCACCGAGGATCCTATAGAAAAATCCGCCTGATAACCCAGGCGGATTTTTTACTTTGCTTTTTTGTAGGTGCTTTGTTTTGGTGTGACAAAATTGCAATAGGTATCGGAATTGGATACCGTAAATCGGAAATCTGCTTTGTCCGCAGGATAATTTCCGTCCTCAGGCGTAATTTTCCCGCTGTAAACCAACAAGGTATAAACCTTGTCTTGTTCCCACTTGACCCCTTCAAAGCAAATACGATAAAAGCGATAATTAAACTGCTTTTTTTCACTTTCGTAGCTTACGGTATAAAACTTGATTTCCTCACCACCGCTTTCACGCAAAACGAACGTATAAGGGACTTTTCCAACACCCGGTTTGACAGTGCGAACGTTAACCCTTGCGGTCAGCTGAAGATTCTCCACCTGTTCCAAATAAACGGGGTATTGCACAATGACACCGCCGTCCGTCTGTTTGTCGGTAGAAGAATTGATTCGCAAAACCTGACTGCATTCACCGGGATAAACTGCCGCAGCCCGTTCATTCAAAAGGATCATTTTTTCGTATTCCGAATTTCCGGAGGAAAAAATGCGTGTCATAATCAAAATCCACACGATCACGCTGATAATGCCGAAGGCGGTATTCATAATGCGGGTCAACGGCCATTTCGGCTGTGCCTCGTTCCAATCAAATCCGTCGATTCCTTCGGTTTCGTACTTTTTCTTTCTTGCATCCAGTCCGATGGAAAATTTTCTCATGTCTTCACCTTGCTTTGCAAAAAAGCGGCAGAAAATCTCTGCCGCTTTTATCGTTTCTCAACTTATTTTGCTGCTGCTACGATTGCTGCAAAATCTGCAGTCTTGAGAGCAGCGCCGCCGATCAGACCGCCATCGATGTTGGGCATAGCCAAAAGCTCTGCACAGTTGTCGGGCTTCATGGAACCGCCATACTGAATGGTGGTATCCTCTGCTACGGTCTCATCATAGAGCTCTTTGATCAAGCCACGGATGAAAGCACAGACTTCTTCAGCCTGTTCCTTGGTAGCAACAAGGCCGGTACCGATTGCCCATACAGGTTCGTATGCAATCACGACATTTGCCATATCTTCCTTGGAGATTCCCTTTAGATCCAATTTGATCTGACGAGCAATTACTTCCTCGGTAATACCGTCAACTCTCTCATCTTTGGTTTCGCCAACGCAAAGAATTACTTTCAAGCCTTTTGCCAAAGCAGCAGCGGTTCTCTTGTTTACTGTTTCATCGGTTTCACCGAAATACTGTCTTCTCTCGGAGTGACCGATAATTACGTACTCGCATCCGGCTTCGATCAACATCTCTGCGCTGATTTCACCGGTGTAAGCACCGCTGTTTTCCCAGTGACAATTCTGTGCACCGAGCTTTACCGAGCTGCCTTCAATTGCCTTCTTTGCGAAGAAAAGATCAACGAAAGGAGGGCAGATTACAACCTCGCAAGCTGCATCCTTGATCTGTGCAATTTCTGCTGCAAGGGAAGCTGCTTCGGAGGGGGTCTTGTTCATTTTCCAGTTGCCTGCAATAATCATTTTTCTCATGGTATTTTTTCTCCTTATTTGTCCTCGAGACAAGCGATACCGGGAAGTTCTTTTCCTTCCAGGAATTCAAGGCTTGCACCGCCGCCGGTGGAAATGTGGGTGATCTTATCGGCAAAGCCAAGGTTTTCGATGGCTGCAGTGGAATCACCGCCACCTACGATAGAGGTAGCAGAGCTCTGTGCAACTGCTTCTGCAACGGCACGGGTACCTGCAGCGTAGTTCTCGAACTCGGAGACGCCCATAGGTCCGTGCCAAATAACGG
>JAZOSM010000079.1:0-2330 GCA_045657125.1 Eubacteriales bacterium | reverse complement strand
TGTAGCAGGCCTCCAGGGTGGCGTTTTGAAGACCTTTGTCTCCATGGTGCTGAGCAGTTCCCCGGAACAAAAGCCCCGTGCGTGTGCCGATCTCCTTGGGGCGAGCGGAAAATTCCTCCTCCGCTCCCGCAACGCACAGATTGCGAACCGTACAAAACGAATCGAGCTGAATTGCCGCCCCCTCATCGACCTCGGGGGAGAGGATCACACGCGTGGCGTTTCCCTGTCCCCAAAGGGTGGAATGATCCGGCATTTTGACACCCGTAACATAAAAAACACCGCTTCCCAAAACGCAAACGCCGTAGACCTTCAGCTTTTCTTCAATTTCTGCGGTGCGGTCGCTTTGATCATTTTTGCTTTTCAAAAAATATTCTTCCATGCGATTTTCCTCTTTGCTGTGACATTTTCCTAAAAGGCTCTTGACTTTTCGGGCAAGCCAATCTATAATAAGTATAATGCTTTTGCGTTGCAATTTCTTGCCAAAAAAGCACTTAATTTATGCCATTTGGGAGGATATATGAAAGCGTTCCTTCACATCCGACGGGAACAGATCCGTCGCTTTCACATAGAGCACTACACAGCGTTGAATAACATCAACCCGCATTTTCATTCGCATATCGAAATTGTATTGATCAACCGGGGCAAGACTCGCTTGTGGATCAATGACACGGAGCAGATTCTGAATGCAGGTGAGCTTGTAATGCTGCCTAGCTATGCGCCGCATCAATTTCAAGCGCCTCAGGACACGGTTGATTGTACGGTTCTGTTTATCCCTCCCTTTCTTTGCTCCGATTTTATGGAGGCCATCGCCGGAAAAAATATATCCGCACCCATCGTTTGCGATGCGGAATCCATCAAAACAGTTCAAGGAGCCGTTGCAAGGCTGGAAAACAAAGATATGAATGCCATCGAGCAAACAGGATATATTCACGTCATATTGGGAACCGTTTTGCGCTATATCCCCCTTGAGAACAACGCCCCACAGGGAGACATCGATCTTGCCACAAAGATTTTTCTTTACATCAATGAGCATTTCAAGGAGAAACTCTCCACAGAACATATCGCACGGGAATTGGGGTATAGTCCAAGATACGTAGCAGAGAGATTTCGCACCGATTTTCATATTGGCATCAGCCGTTATATCAACACGGTGCGTTTGAAGAACGCGCTATCGTTGATCCGTGAAAACAAATACACGGTTACCGAGTGCGCCATGGAAAGCGGCTTTTCCTCCTTGCGAACCTTTTACCGCGTCTTTACCGAGGAATGCGGTTGCTCCCCAAAAGAGTATTTCAAAACAGAATAGTTTTCTCTTCGTGTCTCTTTGTATTTTCTGCCAAAATGACACAAAGAAAATGATTTTTTGGCAAGCATCCGGCAAATAAACGTGTTATACTGAATACATTACCGATACCGTAAAGGAGCTATAATATGGAACACAAATTATTTGCCAGACATCCCATAGGCAATCCGCGCCGTAAGTGGCGGCAGGATAACCTTTTGTTGCGTTCCGCCCCCTGCCCAAGGGGTGGCAAAAGCCTTAGCCCTCAAAGTGAGCTGACGCACCGCAAGGCTCGCCGCTCGGTCAAAACGGCGTTTGACGCCGGCTTTGATATGCTTGGAACCGGCTGGATGGAATCCAATCTTGCTCTGGATGTGATCCGTACCACAGAACAGTGCGGAGGACAGCTCATCTATACAGACTTTTTGCGCTTTGGCGGCATGGGAGATAAAAATATCTTTTGTGAAAACAACGATGTTGAAAAGATCTTTGAGGAAACCAAAAAGTGGAATGCGGTAAAAGGCTACTGCTTTTGGGACGAGCCGATTCTGCAAGAGCACATGGAGGCGGTTCGCCGCATGATCGATCAATGCGAAAGCATTTGCCCCGAGATGCTTCCCTATACCATTGCCAATCCCGACTATCACAAGCTCTGCCGCTGGCAGGACAATGCGTACGCTCCTTACATTGAGCGCTTTATTTCAACCATCGATCCCGTACAGATGGGCTTTGATTACTATCCCATTGGCAGACTGGAATACGATCCCGCACTCCAGCTGGATAATACCACCATGTGGAGCGATCTGGAGATCGTTCGCCGTGCGGCACAAAAGCATGAGATCCCCTTCTGGTTCACCTATCAGGGACAACGCCTGACCTTCCATAAAATCGACTATATTTTCCGTTTTCCCATGGTGCGCGCCATGGCTTACGCCGGAGTGCTCCACGGTGCAAAGGGACTTGCAACCTACGTCTCATTTGGTGGGTACGTGGACCCCACAACCGGCGGCAAGGGCGTATATTTTGAGGAGCAGAAGAAGCTGAACCA
>JAZOSM010000078.1:0-2044 GCA_045657125.1 Eubacteriales bacterium | reverse complement strand
ACGGGATATAATTTTTTGTTCTCTCTCTTCGGAAATTCCAATACTTACGATACTACGCTGGCTATGTCTGGCGAGGAAATTCCTTTGCAGATCTCATTAGAGACCGGTGACAGAAGTATTTATGCCGTCGGCGAAGGGTTTTCTCTGGTTTATCGCGACGGAATGTATTATTTCGCTTTTTCCGAGAATAAGCTTAGCACCGATGCTGATGCTTTTAATGGGAAAGTGAGTCCGCTTGCGAATATCGGCAGTTCTTCACGGCGGGATGGCGGCGGTATATCTTCCTCCGTCGGGTCGTTGATGGACGACATCAGCATCAAGAATGAGAACGGGAAGTTAATTCTCTCTTCCGCTTCCGAGGAGGTATCCTTCCGTGTTGTTTTGGATACTGCGTCCATGACGATCGAGGAGCTGACGGTTGATCTGTCTATGGCGGGAACGTCAGGCTCTTTGTACATGAAGCAGTCGGATACTCGCAGCGAATTGCCGCTCTTGGAGGGCTACAAGGATATTACCAATGGTCTGGATTCCTTGGATATCCTCTTTGAGGCTTTACAACAATCTAACACATATTACATGGTTGACATTAGCGGCGAGAACGAAATATCGGCGAATGCTATCCTTTCTCTTGGCGAAAAGCCTGCCTTGGCGTTGAAGTTTTTGGATGAATCGATGCCGTTGTCGCTGTTCTTTGCGGAAGAGTCAGCGGTTGCCGTTTTGAGTGATGTAGCCGTGTACGGTTCTTATGCTGAGCTCGAGGCTTTGTTGGCGTTGTTTTCGCAAAGACGCTCTGAGGAATATGTCGCCGAAGGCGAAATGACTTCCGGTGTCCGTGTTTCCGTAGAAGAGAACAGCATGGTTGTGCGCTTTGGGGAATCCCTTGTGCGGTTCCGTGGGAATTCTCTTGTTTATGAAAATGGTTCGACGCATGTAGTTGCCACCAAAACCGGATACGGAGATCACTCTGCCAGCGTGCTTCCCGCGGTGAAGCACTCTGTGTCTGCCGCGGAGCTTACTGCGTTCTTGGACGGCTCTGTTTATCCCGAGCTTTTGGGAGCGAAGTCTGTTTACGCAACTCTTGTTGTTCAATCCGCGCAGGAAAAGTTTAACGTTGAAGTTGTTGGATCGCTTGAGCCTAGTCTCGTTATGAAATTCAGCACCGCTTTGAGCGGGGAAGATATTGACCTATTCTACGCAGCGGATAATTTGTATCTCCGTCATGCCTTGTTCGATGGGTATCTTCCTGCCGATAAATTGCAGTTGCTTTCCGGTGGAGAGTCTGCTCTCGGAGGGCCTTCCGTAAGAGCCGGCGACTCCTTTGATGTGCCTTCCTCTTCTTTGGAAGCGATTCAAGTGGAAAACCACCAGATGAAATTGGTTTTCGAGTCCTTTACGTTATACTTGAATAAAGATTCCTTCCGCTTGGTCGGCGATGAGACCACCGTGCGTAGCACGAAATTGCGCGGAAGCCAAGAGAGCGTTTCCATCGATGTCCCCCAAAAGGAAGAATGCATCGACCTGGAAGATCTTTTGGAGAAATTTTCCGCTTTGGCGGAGAAAAAAGAGTTTGCGTTTACCGGGAACTATTACAGCGACGTGGTTGCGGTCTTGATCAATCGTCTCGACATTCGTCTTTCCGACGATGGCTCTTTGACGCAGTTGGCTTTTGAGTCTGTTTTCAGCAACACCATCAGTCAGCCTGTAAAACTGTACTACGATACAAATGCCGTTTATGCAGATATTGGCGGGATTAAGTTGCTTTCTCTTCTCTCCGATTCTTCCGCTTCGTTGGTTGAGTTGCAGAATGATTACTCGGGAATTGCAGTATTCACATTTGCGGGCTTGTCCGGCGATTTTTCCGGAATTAAGAGCATTTCGTACAAAAATGGGAATTTGACGGTTGTGACCGAAGACGGTACTCTGACGCTCAGCTGGCTCGGTGACGAGTTGAATGTCGTGCGTTTTTCCTCCGAGGCTGTTTCTTTGCTGTTGGTCGCTTGCGATCCCCGTCCTGTTGTTACACCCTCTCTCGAGGAATATACAG
>JAZOSM010000077.1:0-13966 GCA_045657125.1 Eubacteriales bacterium | reverse complement strand
CAACGTTTTTCAAACTGATGGTGCTTTCGGTTTTATCCTTCAGGATTTCGCTGTTGCGATACCAAACGTAGCGGTAAGTAACGCCGTCGATTTTATCAACCGCCGCTTCCAGGGTGGTGGCTTTTCCGTCGTAGGTTTTCATCTTACCGCCGGAAGCCTTCATGGTGATGACGGGGGTGATATTTCCCAGAGCCGCGGTGAAATCACCGTAGTAAACAACGGTATTGCCTGAAATGGATTTGAAGTTTACGTTGGTTCCGTTGATGCAGTATTCCGTGGCGGAGGTAAATTCGGGCATGGTACCGGAGAGCACCGCGGTAATGGTGAGTCTGTACTTTTTGCCTGCTACGAAGGTGGCGGCGGTGATGGGGGTGTCGGGGCTGTCAGTCTCGGTCCAGACTGCGGTGGCGGAAGCAGAAAACTCTTTGTTTTCCGTTTTTGTTTCCTCCACGGGATCTCCGTTTTCATCTACCGTTTGATTTTTGGTTTCCACCTTGGTTCTGACAATGGTAGAACAGGTGAAAGAATCGGCAGGGATGGCGCCTCCTGCTGCAGGAAGGGTGATGCCTGTGGTGTACACGCCGGTTGCCGTGGTTGTTTCCAGTGCAAATACGGGGAAAACCAAAGCAGAGATCATACACAGTACAAGTAGGGTGCAAATCAGTTTTTTCATAAAGCTCCTCCGATTTTTAATAGGATGTAATGGGAAGATCGGGATCGTCCTCCCCTTTTTCGATGGCGCGAATGATTGCATAATAAGAAAATTCTGCCGTGGGTGAAATTTTCACGCGGTCGCCCACTTTTTTGCCGAGTATGGCTTTACCCATAGGAGATTCCTTGGAGACGCATCCCTCCAAAACGTTTTCACGCAGAGTGGTTACGATGCGGCAGACCTCCTCCTCGTCGTCCTCCTCGATGTAAAGGGTAACTTTATCAAACAGACCGACCTCATCTTCTTTGGAGTCGGATTCGATGATCTTTGCGGTGGCAATCATATTTTGCAAATAACGGATGCGGGAATCGTTTTTTCCCTTTTCACGCTTTGCGGTTCGGTATTCGTCATTCTCGGATAAATCCCCAAGCTCTCTGGCTTGCTGAACGTCTGCGCGAAGCTGGGGGCGCAGGGAAATGCGGTAGTCGATTTCCTCTTGCATTTTTTGAATGTCGATTTTGGTCAGTTCGTCGTACATATCAGGGTTTTCTAAGACCTTTCGGATAATAATTTTTACCTCTGCCCGAGGAAATTTTCACACCGCCCAGGGGAAGTGTCTCTGCAAAAAGCACACCGTAGCCACTGCCCTCCAAGGGGATTTCTTCCCCGCGCAGATACGCCTCGATTTCGGGTGCGTCGTAGGACAAAGAGATTTGATTGCGGAAAAATTCCGCCATGGCGCGGAAAAATCGGTGATGGGGAACGATGCGTCCTTTTTGCACCGTACCGATCAGAACACCGGGGGATACGAACAGTTCTTCGGGGAAAGGGTGGATCGGTGTCAGATACACGTCCTCTCCGCGGAATAAGATCATTCCTTCGGGGCGGGTTTCAAGAACCTCTCCGAGAAATTTTTCCACGGCAGCCCCGTTGGGGTTTGGCTTCGTATTTTTCTCCTTTTTCTTTTTCGGGGTAAAGGGAATTTCACCGTCTTTTCTGCGGAACATAGCGAGAAATTGTCCTTCGCCGTCAAAAAAGTGGGGGTAAAATCGCAGGGTATTGGGAATCAAGCCCTCTGCGGCGCATTGGGCGACGGATTTCTCCGGCTCGATCAGGGTAAATTCAGGGTGATTTTGGAGAAAGGCGGAGACGTTGTCCTCGTTTTCCTCCCGTGCCCAGGTGCAGGTGGAATACAGAATGCGACCGCCGTTTTTGACGGCACAAGCGGCGCTTTCCAAAATTTTGCTTTGCAGGGCGGCAAGGGAGAGAACGTTCTCCAAACTCCAATTTTCACTTGCCTGATCATTTTTTCGCATCATTCCCTCGCCCGAGCAAGGGGCGTCGGTAATGACCAGATCGAAAAATCCGTAAAATTCGCGGGGAAGTTCGGTGGCGTCAAAGCCCGTTACAAGGCACCGTCTTTCACCAAGACGCTCCAGATTCTGCATCAGAACCCGTCTGCGTACGGGGGAAGGCTCGTTGCAGACGAGAATTCCGTTTTCATCAAGGATGCTCTCTGCCGCCTGCAGACTTTTTCCGCCCGGCGCGGAGCAGAGGTCTAAAATCGCGTGGACCTTTTCACCGCCCAAAGCGGCAACGGGTGCCATGGCAGCAGGCTCCTGCACGTAGATTCCGCCGCTGTGATGCAGGGGCGTATTTCCGATCCCGTCCATGGAAAAATAAAAACCGTTTTCTGCGAAAGGAACTGCTTTTTGCAGTCCGCCGCCCATCATACGGGACAGGGCTTCTTTGGTTAACAGCTTTTGGTTATAGCGCAGGGAACGGCAAGGCTCGGTTTCGAGACTTTTGAAAAAAAGGGGGGCATCTTTGCCCAAAAGTGCTTCCATACGAGCACGAAATTCTTCAGGGTAAGCCATTTGTTTGCCCTCCTATCCACATTTTAATATAGCATACCCCGGGGAAAAAAACAAGGGAAAAAAGTAAGGGTATTACTACTTTTTTGTAAACAAGGAGAACATTTTGCACAAAGGAACGGGGTTGCTTTTGGTATTTTCATATCTTGTTATGGGCTTTCAATTTTATTATAATGAGAGAAAGTGATCATCACATTAAGGAGAAGTGAAGATGAAACGAATTTTGGCTTTGACGTTTTCTTTGATTTTGATATTGCCCTTGGCGGCTTGTTCTTCTTCTCTGGCTTCTGAGGAGACCCTCGCCGCAGAGACACTGACTGCGGAGAAAAAGACGGAGAAGAAAGAGAATGATCCCTACGCCATTACCAAAGAGCCCATTCCTCTGCCCGAGGGCAACTGCGTAGGCTACTGCCGCGTGGATATTACCCCCGAGCAGTATCCCATCAATATTTCCAGCGGTATGAATGCCGAACGCGCGCTGGATCCCATTTATTTTACGGTGGTTGCCATTTCCGACGGGGAAACGGCTGCCCTTTTGATCGCCGCAGATCTGAAAAACTCCGGCGGTGATTTTTTGGGTAAGGTTACAAAAGCCGTCGAGGAGGTTTCGGGTATTCCCGCTTCCCACGTATTTTTAAACGCCACCCATAACCACAACGCACCTTCCCACAACGGCACAGGCGTTACCAATATTCGTTGGCAGGCGCTGTGTCTGAAGCGTTTGAAATGGGCGGTGCGTCAGGCTTTGATGGATCTGACCCCTGCCACCGCTGAGATCGGCCACGCGGATACTACGGGCTTTGCTTTCGTGCGCCGCTATATTTGCCGGGACGGATCTCTGCAGGGAATCCATCATCAGTTCCCCACAGGCTCTCCCGTGGTCAAGCATGAAACGGAGGCAGATCCCGATCTCCAGGCGATCCGCTTTGTCCGTGAGGGAAAAAAGGACGTTGTAATGGTAAACTGGCAGGCACACGCCGCCCACGCCGCAAACGATATTAAAGATGCGGTCACTGCGGATTTTATCAAGGAATTCCGAAACGGCTCGGAGGAAAAATACGATATTCTGTTCGCCTATTATAACGGCGCTTCCGGCAATTTGAATTTTTCCAGTAAATTCCCGGAAAAGAAAGCGGTCAGCGGTGGCTACAGGGCGGTTGGTACTGCTCTCGTGGGAAAACTCGGCGAGGCTCTTGCCAATATGGAAAAGGTAAATCTCGGTAAGGTGAACGCCCTTGCCACCCGCGTGGAATGTACGATTCGTAAGGATGACCCCGAGCGCTTGAAGGAAGCACAGATCTGTAATTCCGCAAACGTAAAGAACAAAGAACGGCTTTTGAAGGAATATGGCTTCCAGTCCAAATACGAGGCTACGTACATGGTTGCCCGTTCTAACTACGGCAAGACCCAAAAGGTTCCCGTTTCCGCCATTAGCTTTGGTGAACTTGGCTTTGCTGCCAACGCTTGTGAAATGTTTGATACCAACGGCATGGAGGTGAAAGAGGCTTCTCCCTTCAAAATGACCTTTATGTGCGCCTACACCAACGGAAGCTATGGCTACATTCCGTCCTCCTACGCCTTCTCCCGCGGCGGTTATGAAACCGACACATGCCGTTTTGTGCAGGGTACGGGAGAGGTTTTGGCGCAGGAGATAGTGAAACTTCTCAATCAACTTCATTCTGCTTCGTAAAAGCGGCTGCAGCTTCGTTGCGCTTCGGAGAAAGTCTCGATCATTTACGCGTGTAAACTCACTCGACTTTCCCTTGCACGCCTCGCTTCGCTCGCTTTTACTTTGCAGAAGGATTTTTAGGATGCTGCAGCTTGTCAGGAATTTAATAAAAGCAAAGAGGCTTTCCATATGGAAAACCACTTTTTTTGCTTTTGAAAAGACAAGTTTTATAAATTTTGGGGGTCGTAGTCGGGGACGGCGGCGGTTTGAGAAACCACGTAGCCTGCCAAATCGGAAGCGGTTTGGAGACAACGGGAAAGGTCTTTGCCAGCCAGAGCTTCGCTGACGAAGGCGGCACCCAAGGAATCTCCTGCGCCGACGGTGGATTTGACCGCAACCTTTTTCGCGGGGTACAGGGCATCCTCACCCGTTTTGGCATCCAGCGCGTAGGCACCGTCTCCGCCAAGCGTGATGATGATCTTTCCGAGATTAGAAAACTGCTCGGAAAGCTGTTTTGCAAATGCCTTGTAATCTGCGCCGCTTGTACCGAGCGTTTCCGCAATGACGGGAAGCTCCTCCAAGCTGATTTTCAGAATACTTGCGTTGGAAAGGGCAAAGCGAATGACTTTGGACGAATAGAAGGGGGGACGGATATTGACGTCCACGAAAATCTCCCCGAATTTCTTTTCTGCCAAAAGCTTTTGCAGGGAATTGAAATTGTAATCCCGTCTCAAGGCAAGCGTTCCGAAATAGAGCACGTCAAAATCCTCGTGGATTTTTTCGCAGGAAATAAAGTCGTACGCCACGTCGTCCAGCAAACGATAGGAGGGGATGGAGTTTTCGTCCAAGGTGACCACGCATTTTCCCGTTTCCTTTTCGGTCAGGGCGGGAACGTAGCGGTCTCCCAAATTCCAAGCGATCAATTGTTTCCGTGCTTCTTCGCCCAGGGCGTCGGCACCCAAAGCGGAGAGCATTTCTACCCGATGACCGAATTTGGCAAGGTGCGCGGCAAAATTCAGACTTGCGCCGCCCAAATGTTTTTCTTCGGGATACACGTCCCAAAGAATTTCACCGAAGGATAAAATTTTCGCGCACATATTACACTTCCTCTTTCCAGGGACAGATGATGAATTTACCTTTGGCGCGCAAGGATGCGTCGGAAAGGATTTCGGGCAGTTTTTCCAAGCCTACGTAGCCGTAAACGATACTGCTTACGTCGATTTTGCCGCTTTCGATCAGTTCCAAAGCGCGTTTTTGCGTGTAGGGATTGATAAAGGATGCGCGCAGGGTGATTTCCTTTTTGAAAATTTCAAAGGGCTTGACGGGTATGGTATCGTCGGGGGCGGTGAGACCGAACATCATTACCACGCTCTTTTTACCTGCAAGGTCAATTGCCTGCTGCATGGTAACGGGCTTGCCTACACATTCAATGACGCAGGAAATACGGTCGATACCGTTTTTCGCAAGAACCTCTTTTGCATTTTCACCGATGGGATCAATGGTCAGATCCGCCCCAAGCTTCTTTGCGATCTCGCGCTTTTCGGCAACGGGCTCAAGCATAATCAGTTTTCCTGCGCCGCGAAGCTTTGCAAGCTGAAGCATGATCATACCGATCATACCGCCGCCGATGACGGCTACGGTATCACCGCAGGAGATTTCGCACATATCAATGCCGTGCACACAGCAAGCCACGGGCTCGGTCATTGCTGCGGCTTCGAAGCTCGTTTTTTCGCTGAATTTGTAGGCTTGTGATTGGGGAACGACGCAGTACTGGGCAAAACCGCCGTTTACACCTGTGCCGATGCCGCGCATTTCTTCACAGAAATGGCCGATTCCGCTTCTGCAGTAGTAGCATTTTCCGCAAAGCTGATTGGGGTCTACGCAGACTCTGTCACCGGGCTGAAGACCCTTGACGTCCGCGCCTGCTTCCTCTACGATACCTGCAAACTCGTGTCCGAGAACCGTTCCTGCAGGGGTGGGAAAGCATCCCTCGTCTCCGCAGAAAATATGTACGTCCGTACCGCAGACACCGCAAGCCATTACCTTGATCAGAACCTCGTCTGCGCCGGGGGTGGGCTTTTGAATTTCGCTGACTCTCAAATCATTTTTCTCGTAAAAACAGCAAGCTTTCATTTTCTTTCTCCTTTAAAGTGAAATTTGATAGGGTTTTCTGTTTTCGTAGTAGAACAGGTTTTTAAATCCGATTTCCCGCAGGAGCGAGATTGCCTCTTGCCAATTTTTTCCGGCGTTCTGCGGTGTGTGGGCATCGGTGCCCACCGTGATCAGGTATCCGCCCATTTTATAGTAGCGTTCCAAAACCTCGCGGTCGGGTAAAAAGTCTCCCAAAACCTCGTAGGAGGAGGTGTTTACCTCCAGAGCGATGCCTTTTTTTATGATCTTGCGTAGGATCAGGTCGATTTTTTCATCGTATCGGGCACGGTCCATGGCAAGAGAGAATTTTCCGTTGACGTAGCGCAGGGGACAGGTCAGGTGACAAAGCACGTCAAACTCTACCTGTTCCAGCATGGTAAGCATATCGTCGAAATATTGATCCAGATATTTTTCAACGGTTTCGCGGGGGATGCTTGAAAAATCCAGCCCGGAATAAGCGCGGGTCAGCTCCTCGTACTGAACCAAATGTACCGAGCCGAGAACCACGTCGTAATCGGTCAGACGGCGCACCGTTTCGTACACTTCGGGGTGCCAGAAGCCTTCGCTGATCTCCACACCCGTCAGCACGCGGCATTTGCCTTGCAATGCATCGTTTAAAGCGCGGGCTTTTTTTGCCGCCTCTCCAATGGGGGTGACCACGTCGTAGCGCAGGTAGGAATGGGTGTCGAAGTGATCGGTAACCGCAAAGCCGTCAATACCCTTTTCCATTTGTGCATTTGCCATATCCTCGATTTTGCAAACGGAATCGTGGGAATGCTCGGAGTGGGTGTGCATATCCATGCGAAGACCGAAATTTTTCGGAGGCTTGATCTGTCCGTTGGTTTCGATCAGGTCGGCACCCAAGGCAAGGGCATCGGCAAGATCTTCATAGCTTGACAGGATCCAAACGCCAAGCGCGCCGTAGGGCTTGATCATTTCGGCAAGGCGGGGATTTGCAAATTCTACTTTGACCCAGGTGGTATTGGGGTTTTGGTGGGGGAGCCATACGGTGAGCATTTCCTTGGAGCGAAGCTTTCCAAGTGCCGCCAGAGATTCGGGTGTAACGGCGCCGTCGTAATGCAGATGCATTTCGGGGAAGGTCTTTGCCGCCTCGGAAAAGGCTTCCAAGGTAGAGCAGGTCAGACAGGCTACGGTCTGATAAGGCTTGAGAAGCTTGAAAAAAGCATCCTTTTGCTCGGGGGTGTAGCGCTGATATTTGTTGTCGATTTTCAGCTTGATTCCCTTTTTTTGGGCAAGGGCAAGGACGTCGTCAAAGAGGGGGATCTTCGTGCCGCGGAACTTTTCGGAAAACCAAATGCCGAAATCGTACTGCAGAGCGTTTTCATAAGTGGTTTCGGTGATCAGAATCTCCTCGGAAAGGGGAGACCCGTCGGGATTCCTTCCCGTGCGGTTCAGTTTGGCATCGTGAATCAGAACGAAACGCAGGTCCTTGGTGGGGGCAACGTCCAGTTCGATGATGTCATATCCCTGCTCAATGGCAGCGACGAATGCGGGCATGGTGTTTTCCGGATTTTCGGTGCTGACACCTTTATGTGCCTGATAAAGCATAAGCGCTCCTTTCTCGTTGACAAAGGTTTATCTTGATGGTATTATAAAACAAATGATCAGAATGTTCAACTCTCGCCGATCAGCTTGAGCAAATGATCGATATTTTGAGCACTTTCGGATGAAAAGGATGATTTTATGAGCGCAGAACGAGAAAAAAAGATATTGGAAATTCTTTTGAAAGAAAAAAGATGCTCCGTAAAGGATTTGGCAAAGGCGCTTTTTATCAGCGAGCCTTCGGTTCGCCGTGATTTACAGAGTCTGGAAAAGCAGCATCTCATCAAGCGACTGCACGGCGGTGCCATGCTGGAGGAAAGCGCCGTCTCCAAAAACAAGATTCCCTTTCTCATTCGTGAATACGAGCAAAGCAGTGCCAAGGCACAAATCGCCCGCCGCGCCATTGAGCTGATTTCGGATGGGGACGTGGTCTTTATGGATGCTTCCACAAGCTGTTATTATATGATCCCGTATCTTGCATCCAAAAAAGGGATTACCGTTGTGACCAACGGGGTCAAAGCCCTGTCAAAGCTTGCGGAATTTGATATTCGCACCGTTTCCACAGGCGGCGATCTGATCAACAGTTGTCTTGCCCTTGTGGGGGAGGAGGCGTATCAGACCCTGGAATCCTTTAATGCGGACGTTGCCTTTTTTTCCTGTCGCGGTGTTTCGGAGGACGGATATTTGACGGACATTTCCCCTGAGGAAAACAACGTGCGAAAGAAAATGATCCGCCGTTCCAAGCGCTCTTATCTGCTGTGCGCCACGGAAAAATTCGGAAAGCGTTATTTTCATAACCTTTGCCACAAGGATGATATTGACGCAATCATCACGGAATAAAAAAGAAGCCGAAAGGCGTTGTACCCGTAAGGATACAACGCCAGTTTTATTCGCCTTGCGGCGAGTTCTATTGCTACGCAGTGATATTTGGACTAAAGTCCAAGTGATATTGCCTTCGGCAGTTATTGGCGAATAAAATATCACTGAAACCGCAAGGTTTCAATAACACTATTGCCGCAAGGCAATAATATCACTCCGACAAAGTCGGAATATAACTTGAAAGACTATCCATTTTTATGTATAATAGATTTAGAGGTGATAATTATGGCCGATAGTGTTTTAAGAGATAGGGCGAAAGAATTTGCAAAGAAAATCATTTTTCTTTGCCGCGACATGAAAATAAACCACAAAGAATCCGTTTTAATAAATCAGTTACTCCGCTCAGCAACCTCTATCGGAGCAAATCTGCACGAAGCTCAATATGCTCAAGGAACTAAAGATTTCATTTCAAAACTCGAAATCACTCAAAAAGAATGTTATGAAACGGAATATTGGTTAGAACTTCTTTTTGAGACAGGTTGTATGACTGAAGAGGTTTATAAGGATGTTCAAAATGAATGTGGCGCGATACGCAGAATGTTAATCTCCTCGCTTAAAACAATTAAATCAAAATAAGGAGGTGAAATATGTCTTTAGTTGAAAAAGCATATGAAAAATTCAAAAATAGTAAAGAGCAAACTAAAGTCATAAATGAAAAACTATACTTTCAAATAATATGGTCTGACTATATAGATATAACAGGCAGAAAACAGGGGATTCTTTCAATAGTTCCTTCTCCAGATATGCCAAAGCTTAAAAATGCTATTTATCAAGATGAAAACGGAAACCATTTCTCGTTTACCGGATTTCATTTTGCAAGCTTTGCCGGAAAGATTCCGGATTGGTATCTTAAGTGCGGTTTGTGTAGTATGGAATGGCAAGAAACAAAAAATATAGGAAAATACTTAACTATCATTGAATAAATTCTTTTTGTGTTGCAAAGGGTTTTAGGTTCTCCTAAAAAGAAGAAAATGTGCCGTACATTTTCCATGCTTGCTACGGTATAAGACAAAATGAAAAGGAAGCACGAATTTTTCGCGCTTCCTTTTTTACTGTCCTTTAGAGTACGACTCTAAGGACTTCCTTTTTCGCGGAATCACGCAAAGAGAGATTGTGCCTTTTGGATTTGCTCGTCTGTGGGCAGGAGGTCGGGCAGGGTGTTTTCCATGGCAAGGGCTTCATATTTAGAGCCTGCCAAATTGTGGTAGGGGAGAATTTTGACCTTTTTTACGCAAGTTAAGGGTTTGACAAAGCTTGCTAGCTTTTCCATCTGATCGGAATTGTAACGGGGAACGTAGGGAATGCGGATTTCCACCTTTGCCCCAACGGAATTCAGATACAAAAGGTTTTCCAAAATTTGTTTGTTGCTTTTTCCCGTACAGCGCAGGTGAACCTTTTCGTCAAAGGCTTTCAAATCGTAGAGAAATACGTCCGTATAGGGGAGCACCGCGTCAAAGGCTTGTCGGGAGACGAAACCGCAGGTATCAACTGCCGTGGAAATGCCCTTTTTCTTCAGGGCTTTCAAAAGCTCGGCGCAAAATTCTGCCTGACACAGGCATTCTCCGCCGGAAAGGGTCACACCGCCGCCGCTTTCCTCGTAAAAGGCTACGTCCTCCAAAAGCAGGGGCAAAAGGTCTTCCACGGAATATTCCTTGCCGTAGTAAACCTGCGCGTCTCCCGGACAGTTTTCCGAAAGAAAGCTGTCTTTTTTGCATTCGCCGCAGCCAAGGCATTTATGCTTGTAAAGGGCAGTTTGCGGCGCAAAGGAAATGCTTTCCGGATTGTGACACCACAGGCATTTCAGGGGGCATCCCTTGAAAAAGACCGTGGTGCGGATGCCGTCACCGTCGTGGACGGCAAAGCGTTTGAGATCGGAGATACGGGCGGTCATTGTGCATTCTCCGCCCGAACGATGTAGGAATCCTGTTCCTCGCGGGACATATTGTTCCAAAGGGTGTTCCATCCGCAGACGCGCACCTGCAGATTGCGGTATTTTTCGGGGTGCTTTTGTGCATCCCGCAGGGTATCGGCATTGAACACGTTAAACTGAATGGACTGTCCGTCGCCTTTCAGATAGGTCATCAAAAGACTTTTGAAGATGCCGAAGCCCTCCTCGCCCGAAACGGTGCTGGGATGCAGCATTACGTCAAGACAGAAGGATTCGTGAAAATCCACGGGGTGCAGTTTGAGGGCGGAGGAGATCAGTGCGGTAACGCCCTTTTTATCCATACCCACCACGGCGGAAGCATTTTTGGAAAGCTCCTCGCCTGCCCGTCTGCCGTCGGGGGTGGCGCCTGTTTTTGCACCGTGACGGATAAAGGCGCGGGCAGAATGGAGCTGTGCTTTGTATACGCCGCCTTTTTCGTTGGGGACGTTGTTAACCTTGTTTGAGAAGAAATGTGCCATTGCCGAAGCGTAGGTATCGGCTACGGGATCGTTGTTGCCGTATTTATGGGGGGATTTTCGGATTTTGAGACGGAGAAGCTCCGCGCCCTCCCAGTTGTTTTTCAGAATTTCGGAAAGCTCGGTCAGACTGACTTCTTTTTTATCGTATACGAATTCCTTAACGGCGAGAATGCTGTCCACCGCGCTGGCAAAGGAGCAGTTGAGCATACCGTTGTTGCTGAATTTGATGCCGCCGCCGTAGCCGTCCTTGCCCCGTTCCATGGTATATTCAATGGTAGCGGAATACAGGGACGAGGGATTGACGAAGGCGAGGAATTTTTCTGCGTCGCAGGTGATCTTCATCGCAACGTCGATCAGGTTTCCCCACTGCTTGAGAAAGGCAAAGTAGAAATCCTCGAAGGTTCTCAGGGTGGAAAGGTCTCCGGTTTGGATGCCGATCTGCTTGTTCAGGCTACGGTCGAAGCCGTTTGAGAATACGTACTCCACTGCCTTTGCGGCGTTGATATAGCCGGAGGTGGAGCAGACCTCGTTTGCGCGGACTCCCGTTTCGTAGCAGCCGCGGAGATCGAAATCCAGCGCCTCTTCGTAGGTGGCGCCGTAGCCCATCACCGTTTTGATCATACCCGGTTCACAGCAGAATACCAAACTTGCATTTTTGCGCCGAACCATATCAAAGGCTTTTTTCAAAAGCCAATCGGGGGTGTTTTCGTTGATTTTCAACTGAATTTTCGGATTGTAAATTTCAAGGGCGTCGTAGGTATTCAAAATGAGTTCGGAAAGACGGTTGTATTTGGTGGTGCCGTCGGGATTCGTGCCGCCCAGATAAAAGGGCTGACCCCAATAATTGCCGATGGCGGACCACTGCATCAAAAAGTAAGAGAGAAAATGAGAAAGTTCCTGCTCGGTGTACCGTCCGCTTTCCAAATCTGCCTTGTAGAAGGGGTAAAGGGTGCGGTCAAGACCGTTTCCGAGAGAGCGTACCTGATAGCGGTCGATGCACTCCGAGGTGAGAAAGTAAAGGTAGATGAGCTGCAGTGCCTGATAAAAGGTTGTAGGCGGACCTTGGCGCAATGCCTTCAGACAGTCCGTGATTTCCGCGGCTTTTTCAAAGCTCTGTTGTTTTGCAAGGGCAATGAATCGATCCAAAAGATCGAGAAGCGCTGTATATTGTATCTCGATTCCCTCAAAGAACGCGTCGGTTTCGGGAGTCATGGTACCTGCCTTGCGGTGCTTTTCACGGTAAAGGCGCGCTCTGTCACGAATGCCCGAAAAGCCAAGCTCCATCAGGGAGTTCCAGTCGGGAACCACGTGGTCGTAGTCCGTCCAGTACATCATGGCGCCGCATTCGTTTACGTCTGCAGAAAGCTGCACCAGCTCAGGGTCGCGCAGGGCAAGGGACTCCTCCGCCCATTTGGAGAAGGTAACGCATCGGGCAAGTCTGTTCAGAGAATACAGACCTACAAAATAGTCGTGTTCGTTCAGATAGAGTCGCTCGTTTTGCAAAAGGTAAGCGAAGGCTTTGCCCTTTGCAACGGGGTGGGGAAAATTTTCCAGGTCAAGCGCCGTCAGACCTGCCACCAGCTGCTCGTCGTCCAATCCGCTGTCTTGTGCGTAACCGATCCCGTGATACGCCATTCGCTTAAAGGGGTCAAAGGGCGCGTCGGGGTCGTGGTATTTTCTTTCAATAAAATATCGGTCGTCAAAACTTATCATAATCTCGCCACCTTTCGCAAACATTCTATAACAAATCAAAAGAAATGTGAATGGATAAAAGGAAATTACTTGACTAATTCTAAACAAATGTGTAAGATGAAAGCGGTGGTGATCAAATGGATTTTACAAAGCACGATTTTTCCGTGCAAAAAATTGAACTTGCGTGTCTTGTGGCAGCGGGGAAGGGCGCCATGGTGCACAAAAACAGAAAAGCCCACGGCGTGGCGATTTTTCTCGGTGGTGAGAGGACTCTTTGCTTTGACGAAAAAAAGATCAAAGCCGTAAAAAATACCGTGGTCTATTTTCCAAAGGGGTCAAACTATACCATTCGGGAAAAAGAGGCTTCCGATTGCTACGCCATCAATTTTCAGTTGCCCGACGGGGTAAATTTTCCTCCTTTTGCTTTGCAGGCGAAAAACGCCAATGCTTTTTTGGAGAGCTTTAAAAGCGCGGTGCGGGTTTGGACCAAGAAAAGTGCAGGGTATTCCGCCAAGGTAAAAAGCGAACTGTACAACGTTTTGTATCGAATGCAGTCTGAATGCGAAATCCCCTATGGAAAGCAAACGGTGATTCAGCCTGCCATTGATTATATTCATTCCAATTATCATAAAGAGACGATCCGCATCGAGCACCTGGCACAGCTTTCCGGCGTCAGCACGGTGCATTTAAGCAATTTGTTCGTAAAGACGTTTGCCATGCCCCCCATTCGGTACGTCAACAGTTTGAAATTGCTTCGCGCCAAAGAGCTTTTGGAGGCTCAAATGGTTTCCGTAAGAGAGGTTTCCTTTCTATCCGGCTACAATGACGAAAGTTATTTTTCCCGCGAATTCAAAAAGCATTTCGGTATTTCCCCGAAGGAATACGCAAAAGGATTTCGCGCGTGACGGAACTTGATTTTTTTTGCAGAAAACCCTTGTGTTTTCCCCTGCGGTGTGGTAGAATGAACCACGGAAAAAACGAATTATAAAGAAAAATTTGGAGGCAAACGATGTTTTGTACGAAATGTGGAAATCAGATTCCCGACAATACGAAATTCTGTACTTTTTGCGGCGCTCCTCA
>JAZOSM010000076.1:0-4411 GCA_045657125.1 Eubacteriales bacterium | reverse complement strand
CAGAATCTTCGTATAAGGTTCTCTTTTCACTTCACAGAAGGCGCGCCAGCCGTCGATCCAGGAGCCGTCCAAAAGAGATGCACTGCGTTTTTCAAAGCCTGCCATAATTTCTTTTGCAAGCTCGCCCTTGGCAAGACCGATTCCCTCCTCCAGCATCTGCAGAGGAATAAACTCGATCTCGTGAGACTTGGTATCGTATTTTACCGCAAGCGCAGTATACCAGTTTGCATTCTTGGACGGCTTGACGAAGTGGTAATTTCCCTGTCCGTAGAGAATATGACCGCCCTCGAATTTTTCATAAGCACCGATACAGTGGCTGTGCTGGCAAAGCACCACGTCTGCGCCGTTTTTGACCATTGCGCGGCAAAGCTTCATCAATCGGGGAGACGGATATTCGCACTGTTCCTTTCCGCCGTGATACAAAACGATCACGCGATCAGCGCTCTCCTTTGCCTTGCGGATGTCCTCCATGGTATCGTAGGGGTCGTAGGCTCTGCAACCGCAACGATTCGCCAAAGCGTAAGAATACTCGTGTTCGCAGACGTTGACAACGGCAACCTTCTCTCCGTCTTTTTCAATTACGAGATCTTTTCTGGCATCCAGCTCGTTTTCACCGTAGCCGGTCAGAGTCATTCCGTTCTTTGACAGTACGCGGATGGTATTGTAAAAGCCCTCTTTACCGAAATCGAAAATGTGGTTGTTGCTCAAGGCACAATAACGAACGCCTACTTTCTTCAGCACCTCGGCAACCTCCTCGCAACAGCGAAGACCGGGTCCGAATTTATCAATAATCGCTTCCGAATCCGTAATGGCACATTCGAAATTAACCAAATTCACGTCATTTCCCTCAAAGAGAGAAAGCGTATCGGTAAACAGAGTATCAATTTTCTTTTCTTTAAACAGCGGATCTGTAATGTTCGTAGGGGAAAAATCTCCCAAAAGCAGTGTTTTCATCGTTATTTCTCCTTATTTTTTTATGCACGGCAAGGGCAATCCAAATCTCCCAAATAGGCGTTGTTGGCGTATTCCACAAGTTCGGAAAATACACCGTTTTCATAAACGACGTGAGTCACGGAAGCATTGGAAGGCTTCGGCATATTCTTCATTTCGGAAACGGGCACTCCCGCCCAGGCGGTACGCAGGGCGTAAATAGGAGTGAAATGGGTAAAAATACAAATGGTTTTTCCTTCGTTTTCCTTTGCAAGGCGAGAAACCTCCGCAAGAATACGAATTTGTAATTCGGCAACGCTTTCTCCGCCCGTGGGACGAGCATTGCCCGTATCATTCCACCAAATATCTCCCATAGGATATTTTTCGCGAATTTCGGAAAAGACCTTTCCTTCCCACTCTCCCGCAAAAATCTCGCGCATTTTTTCGCACTTTGTAATGGGAAGTCCCTTCATTTCAGCCAAAGGACAAGCCGTGTGATACGCGCGCTTTAAATCGCTGGAAAAGATTGCATCGACGACAATGTCTTTAAAATAAGTCGTCACACACTTTGCCTGCTTTTTGCCAAGCTCAGTCAGATCCAAATCCGTATGGCCCAAGAAGAGGTCGTACAGATTTCCCTCACTCTGTCCGTGGCGAATGAAATAAATATGCGTTTTCATTTTGCGCCTTCCTTTACGCCGAATCTCGGAGGCTCGATCTTCATATCACCCAGAAAATCCGCATAGCTGTAATCTACGATGCGAAATTTCTCTCCGTCGAATTCACCCTTGGTAACGGAAGAATTGGCAACGCGGGGAATATCCTTTACGTTTTCCAGAGGAACGCCCTCCCAGGCGGCGCGCAGCAAGCGAATGGGGGTGGCGTGACAGAAGATGAAAATGGTCTTGCCTTCGTTCTCCCGCATAATGCGCTCCACTTCAGGCACGAAGCGCTCCATTACTTCTTTGACACTTTCGCCGCCCGGTGTCTGTACGGCACCGATGTTATACTTCCAGGTCTCATACCCCTCGCGGTAATCCTTCATCAGGGTTTCGGTGCTGTTTCCTTCCCACTCCCCTGCAAAGATCTCACGAAGCTTTTCGCTGGTGTGGATGGTCAGTCCTTTCTTTTCTGCGGTGTGCTGAGCGGTCTCGTAAGCGCGTTTCAAGTCGCTGGACCAAATCACGTCTACGTCAATGGTATTCAGATACTCGCTGGTTCGCTCTGCCTGCTTGTGACCAAGCTCGGACAAATGAACGTCCATCTGGCCCGCAAAGCATTTGGCAAGATTGCTCTCGCTTTGTCCGTGTCGAATCAAATAAACCGTTGTTTTCATAATTTACAATCTGATCACGTCGCCCCAATCGGGAATCAAAACCTCGGTATCGGGGGCAAGTGTCAGGATCTCCTTTCTCGCTTTTTCTGCGTGCTCCATCCGCCACATCACGTGGTCGGGACGACCGTTTTCATACAAATGGCAAAGTAGAATTTTTCGATCGGAGGCACGCAACGCAAATTTTGCCAGAGGCAAAACGTTTTCATAGGATTCTTCCTTTCGGTTGTCATCGCTGTACCAGATATGGGAAAAGCAAACGTCAGACGTTTCGAAAGGAAAATCCGGCTCGGCATAGTCGCGGATATCTCCTGGGAATGCCAGCGAGGGCTCACCCTCGACGGTAACGAAATAGCCGTATTCCTTCACACCTTTTTTCGTTACGGGACGAAAATGGCGGCTTTCAAAGGGCAGGAAGGTCAAAGGACCGATGGTGACGGGCTCGTCCTTTTTGGCAAGAATGATCTTTTCCTTTTTCAAACCAAAGGAAAGCGCCTTTTCCTCCAAGAAATCGGGGATCAGCCAAAGGGTATCGTTTTCCGCCAGGGCGCGGATCGTACGCTCCTCAAAGTGATCCCGATGGCCGTGGGTAATGACCATCAGCTTCAGATCGGAAAGCAGCTTTGCCACGCGATGGGGTGTTTCACTCAGATCGTAGCAGGCACGGAAGGCAAGATCCATTCCCCAAAAATATCCCTTTGTGGAAAACAGATAGGACGCGGCGTGCACCAAAGCAAGATGCGTTCCCTCTTTCTTTTCCTTTACGGAAAGCGCCTGCAAAAAGTCCCGATCAAATTCGTTTCGGATCCGATCGTAAAGCCGCGCTGTAGGAAAAAGAGCTTTTTTCAGGGCGGGTACCGATTTTTCCAAAACCTCAAGTGCCGTAAAATCCTTCAGACGGGGAAAATCCGGCTCGATATTGTATACGCCGTAATAGCCCCAAGTCAATTTTTCCAAGAATTCCTTCAAGGGCAGTTCAAAGCCCTCCAGCGGAAAATGAGTCCGCAAGCCGTTCAGGGCGTGAATATGGGTATGCGTTACGTATTTCCAGAATTCGTCGGGCGGAAGCGTAGCGGGCGCGTCGGGCAAATTTTTCTTCACGTAGTAAGCATAGTGCCCCATATCAAAGCAAATGCCCACGTTGTCCCGTGCGGCGGTCTTGACGGCATCCAGCACCAGCGCAACGCTGTCTCCCTCCGTCTTGTCGGGTAGGCGTCGGTTGTTCTCTAAGGAAACGGTCACGGGAAGACCATTTGCCAAAATATGATCGGACAAGGCGCACAGCACCGCACAGTTATCCCCCACAATGGGATGGATGGTTATATTCAGTTTTTTCTGCTTTAAGGGAAATGCCTTTGAAAGGGGCGCAAACACGTCCTGCACACAGCTTTCCACGCTTTTCACTTCTCCGTGGACCGTCACCTCAAAGCCTTCGTCCCAAAGTGTTTCCATTGCCTGACGAATGACGTCGGGATCGGCATTGACACGAACCGTGCGAAGCTCGATGCTCCCCACGCCTTCCTTTTTCAAATACGCAAGGATGGGTGTTCTTTCTTCCTTTGCATCCGCACCAAACAGGGTTACGGGAAGGGATACTCCAACCATTTATTCACCACCTTTTTCTTACTGTAAATATTATAACAAACCCGCGCGCATTGTCAAGAAAACCCGAGGGATAATTGACATTTTTTTGCCCTTGTGCTATACTCGAGAAAATGTTTTTATTAAAGGGGATTTTACTATGAATATCCGTATTTTGCACATGATCGAGGGCGCGCGCGAAGCACGCGGTCTTACCGTTGTAATCGACGTTTTCCGCGCCTTTACCGTAGAGACCTATCTTTCCCGCGCAAACGCCGCAAAAATCATTCCCGTAGGTGATATGCAGATCGCCTTCGACTACAAGAAGGAGCATCCCGAAAACACCGTTCTCTGCGGTGAGCGCAAGGGAATCATCATCGACGGCTTTGACTACGGCAATTCCCCCTCTCAGATCGCTCCGCTGGATCTGACGGGAAAGACCGTTGTACATACCACCAGCGCTGGCACGCAGGGAATCGCAAACGCCATCCACGCCGATGAGATCATTGGCGGAAACCTGGTTGCCGCCGAAGCCATTGCCGAGTACATCCGCAGAAAGAATCCCGA
>JAZOSM010000075.1:0-7774 GCA_045657125.1 Eubacteriales bacterium | reverse complement strand
CACAGCGTTGGTTCACGTGAAAGGCGACTGTATGGAATATCTCGGCGGTACAGGCGTGGGCGGTGGAACTTTGTTCGGACTTGCCGAGACTATGCTCGGTGTTCGTGATATTCAAAATTTGGAAGCTTTGGCAGAACAAGGTGATATTTCCAAAGTCGATTTGCGAATCTCGGATATTTCAAAGAAAGACCTTGGCCCTACCTTGGATCTTGATACAACAGCTTCGAATTTCGGAAAACTTTCTGATCTTGCCACGCGAGAGGACCTTGCTCTCGGAATTATCAATCTCGTTTTCGAGACGATTGGTATGGTCAGTGTTTTTGCTGCGCGGAATTTTAATATAAAGAACGTTGTGCTAACCGGCAAGCTTTCATCTATGAAAAAGGCTAAAGTGGTTTTCGGAGTGTTGGGGAAGATGTTCGGTATGAATTTCTTGTTTCCCGAGAATGCTCGTTACGGTACGGTAATCGGTGCCGCACTGTTGCATTTTCACAAGCTTCGGAATAATTGATTTTCCTTTTGCAAAATTTGAAAAAACGCTTGACTTTGTGAGTGTTTTGTTATATAATTGACAAGTTGAAAATTATGCATTACGCTAAGGAGGTGCAAAAATGATCAGAACTTATCAGCCCAAAAAGCGTCAGAGAAAAATGGAGCATGGCTTCCGCAAGAGAATGAAGACTGCAAACGGAAGAAAGGTGCTTAAGAGACGCAGAGCAAAAATGAGAGCAAGACTCACCTATTAATTCTTGCACAAGAGATCTAGTAAAAAAACCACCGTTATCCGGCTTGCTCTGTGAACACCGGTGGTTTTTTCTATATCTTGCCGATGGAATTGATAATATGTCGAAGATCGTAGCGATTAAAGAAAACCATCTGTTTTCCAAAGTCTATGCTAAAGGCAAAAAAACTTCTGAAAAAAATATTGCAGTTTACGTTTTGAATAATTATAAAACGAACGAGAATCGGCTTGGTATTACAACGGGAAAAAAACTTGGTAATGCCGTACAGCGCTCCCGCGCTCGCAGATTGATTCGTGAAGCGTATCGACAGATCGTAAGGCAATATTCTTTTCGAAGACCTTATTTGGTTGTTGTCGTGGCACGAAATGCAATTGTAGACAATAAACGGAAAATGGCTGATGTTTTTTGTGATATGGAAAAAGCTTTCAAAAAATTGCAGGTTTTTTCTGAGGAAGAATCAAATTGAAACATATCTGTGTCTTTTTGATCCGATTGTATCAAAAATATTTGTCTCCGCTATTGGGACCTCATTGCCGCTTTACACCAACTTGTTCGCAGTATGCCGTCGAAGCTTTTATGCGACATGGTTTTTGGAAAGGGGCGGTTTTGTCCTTGTGGAGAATTTTACGTTGTAACCCTTTTGGAAAAGCGGGATATGATCCCGTCCCTGAACGGTTTCCAATGAGAAAGGATAAATGAATTGTCTGCAATATTTGATTTGATTCGCAAACCTTTTGGTTGGTTGATTCAATGGTTTTATTCTTTAACGGGTAATTATTTAATTGCCATTCTTGTTTTTTCTGTTGTTTTGAAGCTCGTATTGTTTCCTTTTGGTATCAAACAACAGAAAAACTCTCAAAAACAGGCGGCGCTTCGCCCTAAGGAAAATGTAATTCGCAAGAAATATGCCGGTCGTTCGGATCGTGCTACTCAGCTCAAAATGAACACGGAGATCCAGGAACTGTATCAGAAAGAAAATTACAGTCCTTTGGCGGGATGTCTTCCCATGCTTTTGCAGATGCTTGTTTTGATTGCTGTGTATGAAGTAATTCGTATGCCTTTGACCTATACCGCAAATATGCCCAAGCCTACTGTTGAAAATATTCAGGTTGCTGCGGTAGAGATGGTTTATGAGGAAGACAAAGTAAATTTTGAAAAACAGTATGATGAGTATTTGGATAATAAAGCTCAAGGTGATTTCAGATTTACACCCGCTGTATCGAAATACGTTAAGGTTTCTTTTAAAACCGATGCCAAGCCTGGATCCGAGAACTTTAAAGAAACTTATTTGAAAGCCTTTGAAACTGCGTTTAAGGCAACTCTTGCCGAAGAAAAGAAGTATCAATTTAATTCCGAAGTTCTTGTAATCAATTACATCAAAGCACATCGGGATGAATTTTCTGAATCTTATGATAAACTCATTGCCGGAAAGACGGAGGAGAATATTCTTTCTTCGGAAGAGGTAATGAAGAAACTTCCGAACCTTGTCGTTTTCAAGGGGTTCGATTTGGGTCTTAATCCTTCATTTGATTCTTTGAAAGAAAAAGAATTGGGAAGAAAGCTTATTTTGCTTGTTCCCGTTCTGTCTTTGGTTACTGCTTATTTTGGACAAGCGCTTACTCGTAAGTTTACGTATCAACCCGAGCAAACAGAGGAAATGAAGAGTCAGATGCGTATTATGAACATCTTCTTGCCCCTGTTCAGCTTTTATATTGCTTTTCAGGTTCCTGCAGCCGTGGGTATCTATTGGGTAATGTCCAATGTGCTTAGTCCCGTTCAGCAGATTGCTTTGTCAAAAATGTTTCCGATCAAGGAGATCACACCTGAGGAAATGCGTGAGGCAGAGCGTCTTTACGGCGGTAAACAGAAAAAGAAAAAAGGAAATACTGCAACCGTTGATAAAGATGGAAATGCAGTTCCTGCAAAAAAGAAGAAGTCTTTGGTATATGACGATGATGACGAGTATGAATCCGTAACCACTGTCAATGAAAAAGACAAAAAGGTTCTCAAGGAAAAAGAGGAGTCCGGCGACAAGAATCTTGTTGAAAAAGCTCCTTTGAAAGATGAATAATTTCAAAAACGGAAGGAAGTGGCAATGTTGAAGGAATTGACTTTTACAGCAAAAAGCGTAGAAGAAGCCCTTGCCCTTGCTTCACAGCAGCTTCAAAAAAATCAGGATGAGTTTGAGTATTCTGTTTTGGAGGAGTCCAAAAAAGGATTTTTCGGAATAGGCTCTTCCGATGCAAAAATTCTCGTTAAGTATATGCCTTCTATTCGTGAGGCTACCGACGAGTTTTTGCACACCTTTATTCGCAATGCGAAGATCGAAGCAACTATCCACTGTGAAGAAAAGGAAGGCGGAGAATTGGCATACACCCTGGAGGGTGAAGATTTGGGTGTTTTGATTGGTCATCACGGCGAGGTTTTGGACTCTCTCCAGTATCTGCTGAGCTTGGTTACCAATCGTCACGGCGATGATTACGTGAGAATCACGATTGATATTGAAAATTATCGCGCCAAGAGAGAGAACACTTTGAAGTCTCTTGCTCGTAAAACCGCAAACCGTGTTAAAAAGACCGGAAGAAACGTAACCTTCGAACCTATGAGTGCATACGAGAGAAGAATTATCCACTCTCAGGCTCAGGAAATCGGAGGAGTTACCACACATTCTATCGGTTCCGGTGATGAGCGTCGTGTAGTTATGTCTCCTGTTGGCGGTCCCAAAAGAGATGTTAAGCCCAAAAAGCAGGCAGAACAGGCACAGGATAAGCCCAAGGTTGTTTATGAGTACAACCCCGTGCGGGAACCTCGTACCATCGTAAAAGCAAAGAGCATCGAAGATATCAATCTCGCCGATGTTGAAGATACCGAAATGGTGAATTTATAAAATTAGCGGCGGATCTCCGCCGCTAATTTTTTTGGAGGACGTATGTTTTTTTCTACAATAGCTGCAGTTTCGACACCCGTTGGAAAAGGCGGTGTAGCGGTGATTCGTATTTCCGGTAATGATGCGATTTCGATTGCCGCGAAGGTGTTTCGTCCTAAAAGTGGGAAGTCGATTACAGAATTTTCTCCTCGTTTTCAAATTTATGGCGATATTTTTTCTCCCGAAAAAAATGAAACCGTTGACGACGGTCTTTTGACGTATTTTCTTGCGCCGTCTTCCTTTACCGGAGAGAACGTGGTCGAAATTGCTTGCCACGGCGGTGAGATTGTAACGGGTATGGTGCTTTCTGCGGTTCTTTCTGCGGGTGCTGAAATGGCACAGCGCGGCGAGTTTTCAAGACGTGCTTTTGTAAATGGAAAATTATCGTTAACTGCAGCAGAAGGTATTGCCGATCTTTTAGACGCAAAAACGGAAGATTCGGTTTTGCTTTCCTCCAAAACTTCTCGTGGCAAACTCAGTACCGCGCTTGATGAGATTTCCAAGTCTATACTCGATGCCGCGTCATCTCTTTGGGCATATATTGATTATCCTGAAGAAGATTTGCAAAGTTTTTCTGATGATGAACTGTGCGGTGTATTAAATGGGGCGATCTGTAACTGTCAGAAATTGATTGATTCCTTTTCTACGGGCAGAGCGGTGAATTCCGGTGTTTCGGCAGTTATCGTCGGAAAGCCAAACGTTGGCAAGAGTACTTTCTTTAATTTGCTTTTAGGTGAAGAAAAAGCGATTGTCACTGACATTCCGGGAACGACGCGAGATGTGATTGAATATCCTGTTCAAGCCGGAAAGGTTTTGATCAATCTGTCAGATACGGCAGGTGTGCGGTTTGATACGGGAGATCAAGTAGAAAAAATCGGTATTGAAAAAGCTCTGTCTGCTTTGCAAGAATCGGAACTGATTTTTGCTCTGTTTGATAAATCCCGTCCTTTTGATGAAGATGACAAGCGAATCGTTGATTTCTTAAAGAACGCGCGGGAGGGCGTTAAGATTATTCCGATTCTTACAAAGTCTGATCTTCCTGAGAGATTTACTGTTGATGCTTTGGCGGATTTGGGAGAGATTTTCACCTTTTCCTTTGCACAGAATGCTGATTTTACTGAACTTTTTACCATTGTAGAGAAGCACTTTATTTCCGATGAAGCCGCTTTGAGAGAAGGAAGAATTTTGACAAACGCCAGACAAAAAGGACAGGTTATCAAAACGAGAGATTTGCTATTTTTGTCTAAGGAACAAGTTGAGGCGGGTGCAAAAGATCTTGCTTCGCTTTCTTTGGAGGAGGCACTTGCTGCTATCCTTGAAACGGATGGAAAAAGTGCAGGAGAAATGATTTTAGATGAAGTTTTTTCCCGCTTTTGTGTGGGTAAATAAAGGAGATTATTTTGGAACACGTTATATTTGAGGCATCTTCTTGCGGTGTTGCGGTTATCGGCGCCGGACACGCCGGACTCGAGGCTGCGTTAGCATCTGCACGAATGGGCGTTGATACAATTTTGTTTACGCTTTCTCTCGAAGCATTGGGAAATATGCCTTGTAATCCTTCCATCGGCGGTACGGGAAAAGGTCATCTTGTTTTCGAAATTGATGCATTGGGCGGCGAAATGGGTAGAGCTGCTGATAAAAATGCTTTGCAAAGCAGAATGTTAAATCTTGGGAAAGGTCCCGCCGTTCATTCTTTGCGTCAGCAATCCGATCGCAGAGCGTATCATCACTATATGAAAACGGTTTGCGAAGAAACGAAAAATCTTCGCTTGATTCAGGCTGAGATTTGTGCAGTCGAGCAGTTTGAAGGCGCGTATCGTGTTGTTACACGCTTTGGCGGTGCGTATCGTTGCGAAAATGTTATCGTATGTGCAGGCACTTATTTGAATTCAAATATCGTCGTTGGTGCGGTTTCTTACTCTGCGGGTCCCGATCACTCCTATCCGGCGTGTTTTTTGACGGATTCTTTGCGAAAAATGGGTATCGAATTTCGCCGCTTTAAAACAGGAACTCCTGCTCGAATTCACGCTGACAGTATTCACTATGAAGAATGCGAAGTGCAGGAAGGCGATTTGGATCCCACCTGTTTCTCCGATTTAACCGATCAGTCGAATTTTTTGGTAAATGGTCAAAAGCGTTGCTATGTGGTTTATACCAACGAAAAGACACATGAAATCATTCGTGCAAATATTCACCGATCTCCGCTGTATTCTGGCGCGATCAAGAGCACAGGTCCGAGATATTGCCCGAGTATTGAAGATAAGGTGATGCGTTTCCCCGATAAAGAACGTCATCAATTGTTTTTAGAGCCAATGGGGGAGAATACCAAGGAAATCTACGTTCAAGGACTTTCTTCATCATTGCCGGAAGACGTTCAAAATCAGGTGATTCATTCAATTCGTGGACTTGAGGATGCGCAAGTAATGCGTACTGCTTATGCCATTGAATATGACTGTATTGATCCGACTCAGCTTCGAGCAACCCTTGAGTTCAAGGATTTTCCCGGTCTTTTTGGTGCAGGACAGTTTAACGGTACCAGCGGATACGAAGAAGCGGCTTGTCAAGGCTTGATTGCAGGAATTAACGCCGCACTTCGCACATTGGGAAAAGAGCCTCTTGTTTTAACAAGAGAGACCAGTTATATCGGTACTTTAATTGATGATCTTGTTACAAAAGGGACAAACGAACCCTACCGCATGATGACCAGTCGCTGTGAATATCGACTTTTGTTGAGACAGGACAATGCTGACCGTCGTCTCGTTCGGTTCGGTAGAGATGTTGGTTTGATTAACGATGGTCGATACAATGCAAAACTTGAGAAGTTTGCTGCGGTCGATCGCGAGATTGAACGTGCTGAAAATACATATTTTTCACCGTCAGCAGAGCTGAACGATATTTTGGTTGCAAACGAGAGTCAGCCTGTTTCTTGCGGCGTGAAATTAGCCGATTTGATTCGACGTCCTGGAATTGGGTATAAATTGCTTGCTTCCATAGACGTTAATCGTCCCGATCTGTCCGATGAAGTTTTAAAGGAAGCGGAGATCGAGATCAAATATGCCGGTTATATCAAACGTCAAAAAGCTCAGGCAGAACAATTTAAAAAAATGGAGTCAAGACCTTTGCCTCCTGATCTAGATTATCAGGCAATTGAAGGCTTGCGCTTGGAGGCAAGGCAAAAGCTTTTGCAGATCCGCCCGGAAAATATTGGTAGAGCTTCACGAATTTCGGGAGTTTCTCCTGCCGATATTTCCGTATTGCTTATATATTTAAATATGAACGAGAGGTAGTTATGCCGCTGCAACAAAAATATTTGGATTTAATTCGATCTGCTATTCCCGAAGCGGATCATTCTGAGGTTCTTGATCGTCTGTCGAAGTTGTTTGACGTCGTAGTAGAAACAAATTCTAGAATTAATATTACCTCGCTGGTTTCTCCGATTGACGTTACTTTGAAACATATATTGGATTCACTTACTCTTCTATCCGTTCCCGAGGTAAAGAGCCTGGTGACGAAAGGAAGCAAATCCTGTGATATCGGTTGCGGTGGTGGTTTCCCCGGTTTGCCGATCGCTTGTGCGTTCCCTGAACTTCCTTTGATGATGATTGACAGTACAGCAAAAAAAATCACCGCTTTGAAGGATAATACTAAGATTTTAGGACTTGAAAATGTTGTGCCGATTTGCGGTCGCGGCGAAGAATTGGCTTCATCGAAATCGGGTCAACATAGAGAAAAATATCAACTTTGCATGTCCCGTGCAGTAGCCCGTTTACCCGTTCTTTGTGAACTGTGTTTACCTTTTGTAGAAGTCGGTGGATTGTTTGCTGCAATGAAAGGCATGCAGACCGAGGATGAAGTGAAAGAAAGCCTGCGTGCGATTCCGATGCTTGGCGGTAAACTTGTTGACGTCAGGGAAATAAAAACAGAATTTAATTTTTCACCGAATTTGTTTGAAGGGGATGAGGTTGAAAAAATTTGTGAATTCCAATCTGCTTCGCGTTACGTTGTTTTAATTGAAAAGAAAAAGAAAACCAACGAAATTTACCCGAGAAAATGGGCGCAAATGATCAAAAAATCATTTTAATTGACAGAGTAAAAGAAATCGTCG
>JAZOSM010000074.1:0-5012 GCA_045657125.1 Eubacteriales bacterium | reverse complement strand
CATCCAAGCTACCTGTCCCGTTATTTCAAATCCACGTTCCGAATGGGCCTCAATCAGTATCTGACCACGGTTCGACTGAAAAACGCGCTGGTTTTGATGAATGAGAAAAACCCCAAGCACAATTTAACTTATTGTGCCTTGGAAAGCGGATTTCATTCTCTGCGCACGTTCCACCGAACTTTCCTGAAGGAATTCGGAATGTCTCCCAAGGAATATTTAAAGTCTATTCCTCCCGAGGAAATAATATCCATTTGAAAAACGAAGACGCGGAAAGCAGCAGACCAAGTGTCAAGGGAAAATTTTCGGAGGAGTTCTTGACATTTTGACGAATTTTGCTATGATGGTGATGGAATCATTTTCCAACCAAAAAAACAACAGGAGAGACATTATGAAAAGAATTTTTACTTTGATTTTGGCCCTGGTTCTGTGTTTGCCTTTGTGCGCGTGCGGAATCAACAAAGAGGAAGCAATCGGCACTTGGGCAGGTACGTACGTATACAACGGCAATGAATATGCCGTTACCTTTGCTCTGTCCGGAGGCGGAGAATACGTTGAGGTTATGTATAAAAACGGCGCACTCCACAAAACCGAAAAAGGCACTTGGGAGATCAGCGGCGGCAAGGTAGTTTTGCATGAAAACGGTAACGAGGGCATATCCACCACGTACAAATACAAGGGCAAGGCTCTGGTCAATAACGACCACGAATTTTTCAAAGTAGAAAAGTAAACAAACAAAGCGGAGTGAAAACACTCCGCTTTTTCTTATATTCGGATATAAAAAGCGAGGGGGACAGCCTCATAATGAAGTGTCTCTCCTCGCTCATTTTTTAGTCGATATTTTTGGTTGCGATGATCTCGGCACCGAATACGTCGGCAAGAAGCACGTCACCGATGGCAATGGGAGCCGCAGCCTTTGCGGCGCGGATCATTTTCATTGCTTCGAACATACTTTCCTTGGGGATGGGAGCAGAGGTCTTAATGCTGACCATGGTATCCTCGCGGTTTTCCACGCGGATAAAGGAGGTCACGGTACGAACGGGGTGAGTACACTCTTCAATGGCATACTTTTCTCCACGGGGACAAACGTTGCCCACAACCTTCAGTCCGTCAGCAGTTTCTTCTACCGTAATGCCGCAGCCTTTGGGGCAAATGATACAGGTAATGTTTCTCATTTCACTTCCTCCAAGCTAACCGTAATTTCTTCACCCTGCAGGGGGAAGAGTTCTTCTTTCAAGGTGATTTTTTCCATTTCACCGGGAGCAACACGGGGACGCACAGCCGTAGCCAAAACTGCATCTGCACATTTTGCAGTGATTTTCACTTTACCCATAGGCTGAGTGACGCGGAAATACAAATCGATTTTCTGTGCTTTTTCGGTATGGATTCTCTGAGGAAGCACGTAGCGTACTCCGTTGCCGGGTTTTACGTCGCTCATTTTTCCTTCTTCGGTTTCGCCCTTTGCATATTTTGCGGCGGCAATACCTGCGATTTCACCCTCGTCGGAAACGAAATCTACCAGGTCGTGTACCTGAAGCACGTTGCCGCAAGAGAATACGCCGGGGATGGAGGTCTGACGGTTTTCGTCAACCAAAGCACCGCTGGTCACGCGGTCCATTTCAATCCCTGCGGTCAAAGTAACCTCGTTTTCGGGGATCAGACCAACAGACAAAAGCAAGGTATCACAAGGAATAAAGCGTTCGGTACCCTCCACGGTCTTGCGATCGAGCCCTACCTGTGCAATGGTAACGCCCTCCAAACGCTCTTTGCCGTGAATCTTGGTAACGGTAGTGGAAAGATACAGCGGAATACCAAAATCCTCCAGGCACTGAACGATGTTACGGGTCAGACCACCGGAATAGGACATCAATTCACAAACCGCTTCAACCTTTGCACCCTCAAGGGTCATTCTGCGCGCCATAATAAGTCCGATATCACCGGAGCCGAGGATAACTGCACGTTTACCTACGGAAAAGCCCTCGATGTTCATCAATCTCTGTGCACAGCCTGCGCTGTAAACACCTGCGGGACGGTCACCGGGAATACCGATGGCACCGCGGCTTCTTTCGCGGCAACCCATTGCCAGAATCACGCTTTTTGCTTTGATGGACTTGTAGCCGTCTCTACCCTGGAAGGTAACGACCTTATCGGGGGTAAGAGAAAGCACCATGGTTTCGGAATAGACCTTGATGCCTCTTTCCTTGACCATTTCTTCATATACTGCGGCATATTCGGGACCGGTCATTTCTCTGCCCATTTTATGGAGACCGAAGCCTGCGTGGATGCACTGCATCAAAATACCGCCCAAACGGGGATCACGGTTCAAAATTACCACGTCGCGGCAACCTGCATCGTAAGCTGCAACCGCTGCTGCCATACCTGCAGGACCACCGCCGATTACTACAATATCGTGTTCAGTCATAACATCCTCCTTACAGCTTTCCGTCAAGGAACTTGCTGCTCTTTCCGTTTTTGCTGACTTCCTCCATGGGAATGCCTCTTTCCTCGGAAATCAGTCTCATTACAACGGGCATACAGAAACCGCCCTGACATCTGCCCATACCGCCACGGGTACGGCGCTTAATACCGTCCACGTCGTTGGCGGGGGGATTCTGACGGAGAGCAAGGCGCATTTCGCCCTCGCTGACCGTTTCACAACGGCAAACGATACGACCGAATTCGGGATGCTCCTGAATGTAAGCATTCTTTTCTTCAGCACTCATTTTTGCAAAGAAACGGGGATCCTGACGCTTGGGATTGAAATCGGGATTTACAACCAGTTCAAGTCCTGCGTTTTCAAGAAGCTTTACGGCTTCCTTCGCAATGGCAACGGCAGAGGTAAGGCCGGGAGAGTCGATGGCACCGAGATGGATCAAGCCGGGAACCTTGCGGCTTTCCTCAATGATAAAGTCGCCGGTGCTGACGGAGGAGCGCACGCCGGAGAAGGAGGTGATGCGGGAGCCGATCCAAAGAGAAGGAACGCTCTTTTTGCCGAGACGCTCGGCCATGGCAAGACCTTCCTCGGTGGTCTCCACGTGCTCGGGGGATTCAACCTTTGCGGCGGTAGGTCCGACCAGGATATTACCGTGGGCGGTGGGAGAAACCAAAATTCCCTTACCTTCTTCGGAGGGAACCTGGAAAATGGTGTGAGAAACCAAGCCGTTCTGGCTCTTATCCAGCAGATGATACTCGCCTGCACGGGGAATGATCTCGAAGAACTTATCCCCTGCCATTTCGGCGATCTTATCGGAATAAGCACCTGCACAGTTGACTACGTAACGGGCGGAAACCTTCTGTCCGTCCTTGGAGGTAACGGTGAACACGCCATCCTTTTTCTCAACGGCACAAACCTCGAAATTCAGTTTCAGCTCCACGCCGTTGTCCATTGCGTTGCCCACGGCAGCGATCGCCATTCCGTAGGGGCAGATAATACCTGCGGAGGGAACGCGCAAAACGGAGGTAATGGCTTCGGAAAGATTGGGCTCAAGGGCTCTTGCCTGATCGCCGGTAAGGACCTCCATTCCCTTTACGCCGTTGGTAATACCTCTGTCGTAAAGTGCGCGAACGGTAGCGTCCTCCTTTTCGCCGAAGGCACAGATCATAGAACCGTTGCGAACATAGGTAACGTTCAGCTCGTCTGCAGCTTCATACAAAAGGGGCACACCTGCCATATTCATTTTGGCTTTCAAGGTACCGGGTTCGGGGTCGTAGCCACCGTGGATAATACCGCTGTTTGCTTTGGAAGCACCTGCGGCAACGTCGTTTGCCTTCTCCACAAGACAAACGGACAGCTTGTATCGGGCAAGCTCGCGGGACAAAAGTCCGCCGATGACACCTGCACCGATGACGATCACATCTTTCATACGCTCTCCTTTTTTCTTTAAAAAAATAAAGGAACGACCCGGGCGGATATTTCACCGTCCAAGATCCGTTCCTCTTCATTCTCTATTCGGAATATTTAATTTTACTGATACCAAAGTTCTTCTTTTCCCGTGGAAACCGCAATGGCACCGCTTTGCAGAGCATCCATCACCTCTGCCTTGGTTTCAATCAGACCGCCTGCAATCAAGGGCGCGGAAACCTCTTTGGCAAAACGGGAGGTAATCTTTCCGATAACGCCGGGCAAAATCTCAATGATGTCGGGATTGGAGGAATCAAGAACCTCCTCAATTCCCGCAACACCTTGGGAATCGTACACGAAAAAGCGCTGTACCGTTACAAGGCCCATCTCCTTTGCAACCCGAAGAAGCGAAGGCTTCGTGCTGATCACTCCGTCTACACCAACCTCATTCAAAAATGCAACTCCCGCGCGGTCGCGGGCAATTCCGTCGGCAAGGTCAAGGTGAATGAACAGGCTCTTGCCCGCCTCGTGCGCCTTTTCCACCCGATCCTTTACCGTCAGGATATGGCTGTGAAACAGAAAGATCATATCCACGGGCGAGGCAAGGGCGGCGTCAAAGCTTTCATCCCGAACTGCCGCAATGACGGGGGAAGACTCCAGGGAATCAAAAATCTTTGAATTCAACGCTACTTCCTCCTTGGTAAAAAAATAGCAAAAGAACGCAAGTAGCCATTCTTTTGCTATACTCTTTATCTCTATGGCTTATTGTAGCACAAAAAAATCAAAAGTCAAGTAGTTGTGCAAAATCGTCGATATAAAAATCGCAAATTTCCCGAATCTGCTCCGTGTACTCCTCCGAAGAAGAATCGTAAACGCCGCAAACGGGCATTCCAGCGCTTTTGGCGGTTTTATCCGCATTGTAATTATCGTCTAGAAACAGTACGCGATCCACGGTGGTTCCCATTTTTTCCGCCGCCATCCGATAGATCTCGGGATCCGCCTTTGTGGTAAAGAAATCATCGCAGGACCACACGTTGTCAAACAGGTCATACAGACCAAGCCGCTTCAGACAAGCATCCAGGGTCACGTGGGGGCTTGCGGTCAAAACGTTGAGAGACGCGCCTTTTTCCTTCAGGGACTTCAGGGTGCTTTCCACGTTGTTCTTCGCGGGGAT
>JAZOSM010000073.1:0-2346 GCA_045657125.1 Eubacteriales bacterium | reverse complement strand
GATCATCGTGCCCAAAAGAAACATGATGCCCGCGGATTCTATGGAGTTGAGTGCCCTTCTCGCCAAGACGGTGGAGAAGAGATTTATTCGCTGCATTTAAGGAGCGCATCCACCTCGGCGGTATCTAGCCCGCAAGCCGTAAGGCCGCTTTTGCGCTTAAGCGCTTGGGAATGTACCTTTGCCTTGTAGGAAGTAAATTCCTTTGTGTCGGGGCGGAATTTCCCCAGAAACAGATCGGCATATTCGTAAAGCGTGCTTTTCCCGGTGTAAACGGCGCAAAGAACCCCGTAGGGCTTGCCCCGTTCGATGGTGTAACGCTCCTCGGTGATCTCATAGCCGTTTTCCCACAGGAATTTTCTCAGATCATCCTGAGCCGTCATGGGCTGCAGGAAAAAGCGGCATCCCGGGTGAGGGCCGTACCGGCGGAGAATATCCGCGATCAGTTCTCCTCCCATACCGCAGATGCAGGCACCGTCAAAGTCAAAGTCTCCCAGCTTGTCAAAGCCGTCGGAGAGTACGAAATGAGGGCGTACCCCGTATTTTTCTGCCGTGGCTTGTCCCCGCTCCAAAGGGCCTTCGTTGATGTCCGAGGATACAGAGAGGGAAGCGATCCCCTCCTTCATCACGTAGACGGCGAGGTAAGCGTGATCGGAGCCAATGTCCGCCACACAGCGAAAGGGTGCGTATGTACGGAGCATTTCCGCCACCGTTTGTAATCGATTTCCCAAAGCTCTCATTTTTTCGGAAGCTCCTTTTTCTTGCTAAGTAAAGGGCGTTTCCCGCCCTCTCGGTACCCGATCTTTAACAGCAAAGCTTGTTTTCCAGGTACTTGATCGCCTTTTTTGCCTGCTTTTTCATTTTTCTGCCGGACTGACAGCTGTTTACCAGGGCGTTGGCCGCCAGATAGCCCAGGGCGATCCCCATGGCAATGCCGATCATGTCGCAGGCGGCGCGGTGTCCGGCCACCATTTTTTTCATACACATCATGCTTTTCATCCTCCCGATGCTATTGTTTGCAGGGGAGAACGAAACTATACTACCACATTTCTCCTCTCCTTGCAACCGTTTTTGCAAAAAAAAGCGTTTTTTTCTCGGAGAAAAAGTAAAAAAACCATTGACAAATCGAATGCAAAGAGATATAATGGAATGAACTGTGTAACCGGGTCGGTATTTGCAAAGTGAGGTGTTTTCCCATGATTCTTGATCTTCGTGAGCTGGTTGTCGGGGTTGTAAACACCATTCCCTTTGCCTTTAAAGATTCCGGTGCAGAGCTTTCCGATGATTTGACCTCCGCAGAGGTTTTCGTAGAGGGCGCGGCAGAAAACCACGCAGGCTACCTGACCTTGAGCGGCAAGGCATCCTTGCAGGGCGTTGCCCGTTGCGGGCGATGCTGTAAGGAGTTTCCCGTCCGTTTGGAGTTTCTTCTGTCTTACAAGATGGCAGAGGGGCTTGCCAACGAGGATGAGGAGGAGTTCCTTTTGCTGGAGGACGGCCGATTGAATCTTTCGGAGGTGGTCCGCGATCAGATCCTCACAGAGATGCCTTTCCGTTTTCTCTGTAAGGAGGATTGCAAAGGCCTTTGTCCCGTGTGCGGATGTGATCTGAACGTAGAGCGATGCTCCTGCGATACGCGTGAGATCGATCCCCGTTGGGCGGCTCTGAGCAGTTATTTTGAAGAAGATAATGAAAATGATCATACGTAAGGAGGTTCATTAGAGATGGCAGTTCCCAAGAGAAAAGTCTCCAAAGCAAGACGTGATAAGCGTCGTTCCAACGTTTGGAAGCTCGAGCTTCCCGGAATGTCCAAGTGTCCTAAGTGCGGTGCGTTCAACCTTTCCCACCGTGTCTGCAAGACCTGCGGTTATTACGGTGGCAAGGCAGTCTTGACGGTCGGAGAAGAAAAGGCGTAAAGAAAAGCGTGTTGCTCACTGCATTGAGTAACACGCCTTTTTCATAGTAATAGAACCTACGAAAGGAGGCTTTTCATGGTCAAGATCCAATCGGTCACCCCCGGCAGTCCCGCGGATAAGGCAGGTATCAAGGCGGGGGACGTGTTAGTGTCCGTGGGCGGCGAGCGGGTTTGCGACGTGCTGGATTACCGTTTCTACGGAACGGATGCCAACACGGAGGTCACGCTGTCCCGGGGCGGGGAAGAGATGACGTTCAAGCTTCGCAACCGAGAATACGCCGATCTGGGGATGGAGTTTTCCACCTACCTCATGGACGAAAAGAAGCGCTGTACCAACAACTGTATCTTCTGCTTCATCGATCAAAATCCCAAAGGGATGCGAGAGACCGTATATTTTAAGGACGACGATGAGCGCCTCTCCTTTTTGCAAGGGAATT
>JAZOSM010000072.1:0-2670 GCA_045657125.1 Eubacteriales bacterium | reverse complement strand
TTTTCTCCGTCCGTCATTATTGCGGGCAGGAGAAAGCCGTCTGCGCCATCCTGACTCAGAATCACGCCGTCGGGAGTCACGGTGACGTTTTCGCGAACAAGGCTTCCGTCTGCAAGTTTGATCCGAAGCTCGGCAAGGGCTTCTTTTTCCGTGGCTTCGCACTTTGTCAGAGCAGCTTCGGTTTCGGGATCACATTCGGAAAGAATTTTTCTGTTGCAGTTTTTCCATACGCCAATGGAAGCATTTCTGGGGTTTTCCTCTCCGCGGATCAGATATTTTGGTTTTTTCGCAAAAGAAAAGGAGAGAAGCAGGGGAGAGGGACAGCCTTTTTTATGGATCCGTCCGATTCCCGTAGCATCCTGCTTTTCCTGCCCCGCCAGATCTCCCTGAAGAAAATAGTCACCCGCTTTCAGAAAGTAGCGGTGAAAGTGAGGGGAGGTCGCATAAGCACTCGGCTTTTCGGAAAGGGTGCCTACGGGAATGGAAAAATCCGCGTAAAGCACGGGATTGATCAGCCAGGTATTGACGGTGATCATATACTTGTTGAAATATCCGTATTTTTCGCACCCGAAGCGCTCCTCAACGGGAAAACGGTTTTTGATATGGGAGGTGGGATTTTGCCCCATCCAATATTGCAGATTTTCCAGCGCAAGCTTTGCCGCTGCGCGATATTGCTTTGCCTTGTCAAGATCGCTCTTTGCTTTGCTGCGCACGGCGGCACCCTCCAACAGAGCGCACAGCAAGGCCTCGTTATGCAGAAAGCCTTGGCTTCTTCCACCGTAAGGGAATTCTCCCGTGGTAGAGATCCACTTCAGCGTCAATGGATCGGTGTTTTCCAAAATTTCAAAAATTCTGTCACGGTATTTTCCCCGATATCCCGCAAAAAGCATTTGTTGCAAATTTAAGCGGGTTGCCGCATCGTAAACCATGGGACAGCCGGGGTCCATATACATATCATTTTCGTCAAAGGCTTCCAAAAGCTTCGGCAACTGCCGATTTAAAAAGGGTTCTGCATCCTGCCCAAGCAGCTTGCATCGCAAAAATTCCGAAAGACAGTTGTAGGAAACAATGTTGTGACAATGCCAATCGGGATCCTTTTCCCAAACCAGCATATCGTAGTTTTCTTCGGGGTCGAATTTGCGCAAAAGCGCTGCCCAGGCATCCAGCTTTTCTTTCGGGAAAACGTGGCTTTCCTGCAAAGCAAAATGCGCGGTGCACAGTTCTCTGACGGAAAAATCCTTGTCGCACCTTCCGGGCTTTGAAACCAGGGTAAAAGAAAGATCCAGCATGTGTTCGATTCTCGAGGCAAGGAACGTGCATCTTCCGTTTGCCAGCAACACCGCAAGACAGGAGGCAAGCCGAGGAAAGCCGTGATCGGAAAGTCCGTTTTCCTCGATCTCTTTGATATAATCGTCGATCTGTTCCACAGAGTAGGCGTGGGCAGCCTTTTCCATAACGTCAAGATAAAGCTGTTTCATTGTCAATATTCTCCTTAATCTCTATCTACAGTGTACCGTAAAACGGAGAAAAAGTCTATAACAAACGGAGAAAAAGTCTATAACAAAAGAAGAAGTGCGGAAAAATCCGCACTTCTTTGTTTCTTTTTATTTTACGGTAAGGCAGATTTTTCCGGCACTTTTGCCGGATTTCATCAAAGCCTGTGCCTCTTCGGCTTCCTGTATGGGATATACCTTGAAAATTGTGGGACGTATTTCACCGCTTTCTACCTTTGGCCAGATCAATTTGACCATATCTCCGAGCATTTTTTTCTTTTGTGCCGGCGTGCGGCTGCGCAAATTTGTGCCGATGAGTTTGGTTCGACGCGCGTACATACTCCTCAGATTTACGTTGGTGGGATCTCCGGCTAGTGTGGCGATCATGATCCAGCGTCCGTCGAGATTCATATAGGGAAGGCATTTACCCACGGTTTCGCCGCCCAGACAATCAATACAAATGTCCACTCCGTGTCCCGATTCCAGTTCGTTTTTCATCACCCCGGAAAGATCCTCGTGATCGGTGATAATCACACGGTCAGCAGGCAAATGGGAAATTGCCTTTGCCATATCCTCGTTGATAACGGTTGTCAGAACACGGGCTCCGAACGCTTTTGCCATCGGGATGACCACACTTGCAAGTCCGCTGGCTCCCGCTTGAATCAATAGGGTTTCCCCCTGTTTCAAATTGCCTTCCAAGAACAAGAAAAGATATGCGGCACCGAAAACCTCCGGTAGCGCGGCGGCTTCAATCATAGAAAGTCCTTTGGGAATCGGCATCAGCATTCCTTCCGGTACTGCGACGTATTGCGCGTAGCCACCGCTTCCCAAAAGCGCGCAAACCGAATCCCCCACGTGCCAACGCCCCTCTGCTTCTACCTTTTTTCCGACTGCTTTGATGATGCCGGAAGCTTCCAATCCAAAACGGTCCGGCCATCCGGGGGGCGGCGGATACTGTCCCGCACGTTGCAAAAGATCCGCTCGGTTCAGTGCAGCGGCGTGAACCTCCAGTAAAACTTCATCTTCTTGAATGACAGGGTCTTCGGCTTTCGCCCAAATAAGCTTTCCGTCATCGTTGATTTTTGTTGCAAACATTTTTTCTTCTCCGATTTTATTTTATATTTTTTCGCCGCAACACTGCAGCAAGAATTTGTAGACTTCCAATTCGTAATCGGGA
>JAZOSM010000071.1:0-3910 GCA_045657125.1 Eubacteriales bacterium | reverse complement strand
AAGCTCTCAGCGGCAAAGCTTTTTCGCCGGTTAAACGAGAATTTCATCAATTCAAATTGTTGTATAAAGCCGCAAAGTATGATACAATAGCCTCGTTCATCGAAACAGATTGGAGTAAAAACACAATGAAAAATATCGTATTCGTATGCCACGGAAATATTTGTCGCAGTACCATGGCAGAATTTTTGTTCCGTGATATGGTAAAAAAAGCAGGACGGGAAAAGGATTTTGCCATTTCCAGCCGCGCGACCAGTTGTGAAGAACTGGGAAATCCCGTTCACCCCGGCACAAGACGGGTTTTGGATAAGCTGGGCATTTCCACAAAGGGAAAATACGCACAGCGCATCACCGCCAAGGAATGTAACGAGGCGGATCTGATCATCATTATGGATGAAAACAATCGCAGAAACCTTTCCCCCTTCATCGGAAACAATTCTCACAAGGTCTTTTCCCTCCTGTCCTATGCAGGGCTCAGCCGAGACATTTCCGATCCCTGGTACACGGGAAATTTCGACGAAACCTACGCCGACGTAAAAATGGGACTTGACGGTCTTTGGGAACAGGTAAAATAAGCCAACAAAAAAGCCGATTGCTTTCTGCAATCGGCTTTTTTTCAAAGCAGGGTGTATTCAAACATTTCGTAATGGAGACGGCTCCCCTCATCAACTCCCGGCGGGAGCAGAGCAAGGGCGATAAACAGATCTTCGTTACAATTTCCCGACAGATCCCGCAAATAGGCGTATTCCCCTTCGATTCTTGAAACAACGTATTCTTTCGGCTCCATAAATTCCTCCAAAATTCTCTTTTCCTCTTGTTTATATCATAAAACCGTGATAAAATCAAGATACGATAACACATTAAGAAAGGAACAAGCTATGTTACAGGAAATGCTTGATAAGCTGGCTCTGCCCGCGCTGAAATCCCGCGAAGAAATGTTTGCGACCCTGGAGGAATTGGAATACGGAAAGCTTCCCCCCAAGCCCGAAAATCTCCGTTTCACCGTAGAAAAAGAACAGGCGATTCCCAAATTCTGTGCAGGAAAAGCCATCTGCAGCAGAATTTTGATGGAGTGCACCCTGAACGGAAAGGAATATTCCTTCCCCTTCCACGCCACCATCCCCACCAAAAAGGGAAAGCATCCTTTCTTCGTTATGCCCAATTTCCGCCCCGAAATCCCCGATCGACATCAACCAACGGAGGAAATCATCGACCGCGGCTTTGCCATCCTTTCTTTCTGCTATAAAGACGTCACTTCCGACGATAACGATTTCACAAACGGTCTTGCAGGCGTGCTCTACGAGGACGGAATCCGCAAAAACAAAAACGACTGCGGTAAAATTTCCATGTGGGCTTGGGCAGCTATGCGCTTGATGGACTATGCCCAGACCTTGGAGATGCTGGATCACAGCCGCGGCACCGTTTGCGGACATTCCCGTTTGGGCAAAACCGCGCTGTGGACTGCGGCAAACGACCCCCGCTTCTTCGCCGCTTATTCCAACGACTCCGGTTGCTCCGGCGCAAGTCTTGCCCGAGAAAACGCAGGCGAAACCATCGACGACATCGTTCGCCGTTTCCCCTATTGGTTCTGTGAAAACTATTGGGCTTACTGCAACAACGAAAGCCAAATGCCCTTTGATCAGCATTGGCTCCTCGCCCTCTGTACCAAGCAAAAGGTTTTGGTAGGAAGCGCCTCCCAGGACCAGTGGGCTGATCCCAAAAACGAATTTCTTTCCTGCATTGCCGCAAGTCCCGCCTTTGAAAAAGGCTTGGTATGCGAAGACCGCTTAACCGGTGATGACGAGTTCTTCCCCGACGGAGACCTGGCTTATCAGATCCGTCCCGGTCTGCATTACTTCAGCCGCACCGACTGGAACCGTCTCTGTGATTTCGTGGAACTGAAAAGCAAATAAAAAGAAAAATGCTTAGGCGAATCGCCTAAGCATTTTTTTCAGTCGTTCCAAATGGGATTTCCGATGGCAATAATCGGCTGGGTAGAACGCTTCTCATCCAGCACTTCCACACGGTAAAAATTCACGTCGTCATCGCAATCAATGGCAAAATTCACCGTGTCCACTCCGTTGTAAGTAGCGGTATAAACCACACCCTCACTGCTGATAATGTTGATGCGATAGGTGCGTTCCTCACGATACATAGCAGAATGAACCGCGCCTACGGAAACCACGAGACGCTTACCTGCAAAGTCTGTGGAAGAACCCATTTTCACATCGCCCACCGTCATACGGATTCCTGCAAAGCCTGCGGTAAAATCACCTACAGCCAATTGATCCATATAAGCCAGATCTTTTTTCTCTTTGGAATAAATACAGGTCAATGCGGCGTTGGTGGCATCGTTATGGCTATCGGATCCGGCAGTTGCCCACAGGCGCTTGCCCATAGCAAGCAAATCGGTCCAAAGCTTGTAGTTATCCTTGGTATCAGGACCGGTAATGCTGCCGCGATAGCCGTAGAACACCTCAAGTCCCGTATAATCGGCAAAATAGTAATCCTCGGGATTGGAAGAATCCATCTGCTGCTTGGGGTGAACGTTTACAAAAAGTCCACCTTTGGACTTGATCGATTCGATCAATTCCTGAATACGGGGAGTAGAAAACTTCGGATAGGAGAAGGTGCCCTCCTTGTACGGGATTCCGTCCTTTCCTCCGGTATATTTATACTCGGGAAATTCTTTCAAAATCTCCAGCAAATGCTCGGGCTCGCGGAAGAACATATTGTAGTGAACACTGGGATCTCTCGCACCGCTGTCGGTAATGCCCGTTCCGGGTTCCGTACCACCGATGAAAAGGGTGTCGTCCCAATCTGCATCGTACATATGCGCCACCTGACGGTGGTTCATAAAGGCAACGAAGTCCATATTCTGCTCGACCATCTTTACCTTCCACTCGGCAAGGGTCTTTTTACCGTCCTTTGCAACGCCTGCAACAGGATGGCAGTGAATGTCACCGAAGTAGGGACTTCTTCCCTCGTAAAGTGCCTCAAGGGAATCTATGTCCTCTTGCGTTGCGGCAGGCGCTTCGGGAGCTTTTACCACGTTTTCTGCTTCCTCAGTTTTCTTCACTTCTTTGGTTACCTCTTTGGTCTCCTGTTCTGTTTCAACGGGAGCAAGAGAGGAAGAACAAGAAGAAAGAACGATGGGACAAAGCATTGTCAAAACCAAAAAAAGAGCAAAGAATCGAAAATTCTTTTTCATAACTCCTCCAAATGGATGTTTTTGTTCATTATATCATAGAAAAAAATGCATTCGCAAGACTTTCTGCAATATATTTTTGTTATTTTGAAAAAATTTCAAAAAACAGTTGATTTTCTTTTCTATCTGTGATATAATCATCTTCGCGCCGGAATGATGGAATTGGCAGACGTGCTGGACTCAAAATCCAGTGGTAGCGATACCGTGCGGGTTCGACCCCCGCTTCCGGCACCAAAAAAAGAAGAACTCGAAAGAGTTCTTCTTTTTTGTATTCAAGCCGCAGGCTTGGTATATCATCACCGCGCGAAGTGCGGTGTATATCATCAAGGGCGCGTTGCGCCCTTGTATCTCATCACGCGTCAGCGTGTATCTTCCTGCGGCTTGATGATATACAATGCTACGCATTGGTGATATACCGCAACAATTTGCGGATGATATACAAGGCTTACGCCTTGATTTATTTCGCGCAAGCGATATATCATTGAAAAAGCGACTTGTCGAAACAAGTCGCTTTTTCTGGTGCCGGTGGCGGGGGTCGAACCCGCACGGTATCGCTACCACTGGATTTTGAGTCCAGCACGTCTGCCAATTCCATCACACCGGCGCACCTCTGTTATAATATCACATATTAATGATTTTTGCAAGATGTTTTTAAAAATTTTTTCGCTTTTTACAATTTTTTAAAATTCTGACTTTACACATAAG
>JAZOSM010000070.1:0-5034 GCA_045657125.1 Eubacteriales bacterium | reverse complement strand
TGAATCATACTTCTTTCAGCGCGAGAAGTGCGCTCAATTCCTTTCCTTCGATCTTTTCCCAAGTACCGGAACAGAGAGAACCTAACTGTACTTTTCCCTCAGCAATCCGCTTGAGTCTGGTAACCTCAAGTCCGACTTGTTCACACATTTTACGAATTTGACGATTTCTTCCCTCTTTCAAAATGAAACGAAGTTTGTTCGGAATCGTAGGCTCGGGGCAAGAAACGCGACATGGTAAAATGGTATAGCCGTCTATTTCCATACTTTGATTCAAAGCACGCATCTGTTCCTCGGAAGGAGCATTACGCACCTTAACAACATAAACCTTTTCAATACCAGCCTTCGGATGCATCAATGCATTGGCAAGATCACCGTCATTGGTCATGAGCAAAAGTCCCTCGGAATCAAGGTCCAAACGGCCAATCGGATACACACGTTCAGGAACGTTTTTCACCAAGTCCGCAACGCATTTTCTTCCTTTTTCATCAGACATTGTGGAAACGTATCCGCGCGGCTTATTCAATTTCAAATAAATTTTCTCTTTTGTGGTAGCGGATACGGTTTTACCCATAAACGTAACGTAATCTTTGCCGGGAATAATTTTTTGACCGATTTCAGCCTTTCTGCCGTTCACGGAAATATTTCCACGTAAAATTTCTTCTTCCGCTTTTCTGCGGCTCATTACTCCGCAATCAGCCAAATATTTTTGAATTCTGATTTGTTCCATTCAATCCATCCAAATCTTGATTTTTTGTAATATGTTTTCCCAAAACGAAAGTTTATCATTTCGTTTTGTCACCGTATTTTTCGCAAACAATTCGATCCTGCGAACTTCAATGCCATTAACAGATATTACTGCTTCACCTAAAACATCGCCTTCATATACAGGAGCAAATTCAAATGCAGGCAATTCAATTTCCATCTTATAAATTTCATCATATTTCAGCCAAAAAGAAAAGCCTTCTTTGTTTGAAACAAGCACTTGCATTTGTTCCCCGCCGACAACAGGCAAAGCACTGGTTAGCTCGGCTTCGCTAAAAATTAAAGTTTCCTCATAAAGAGAAAACCCATATTCAAACAGGGATATATGGTCGTTCCAATCGTTTGGATCACCAAGGGTCGCACAAATAAGAATACGACCGTTTTTTTCTGCTGCAGTAACAAGGCATCGCCCTGCTTCCTTGGTATAGCCTGTTTTACCCGCTATACAAGAATCATAAATTCTCAAAAGCTTATTATGATTCGATAAAAAACGTTTTGAAGAATTCGGTGCATCAATCGTTATACTTTTGGTTCCTGAATAATGGGAAAAAGCATTATTCTTGAGAGCATAGGACAGCAACAGACAAAGATCTTTTGCTGTGGAAACGTGTCCCTCGGCGGGCAGACCGTGGGGATTTACAAAATGTGTTCCAAACATCCCGAGCTCGACTGCTTTTTCATTCATAAGGTCTACAAAAGCATCAACATCTTCACAAACGTGTAGCGCAATTGCTATTGCAGCATCATTTGCGCTTTCAAGCATCAAGGCGAAAAGCAGTTCTTCTAAAGTCAAACACTCCCCCTCTACCAGATACACGGAGGATCCTTCAATTCCGACTGCTTCTTTCGGAATCATTACGATATCTGAGAGCGCCGCTTTTTCAAGCGCAACAATGCAAGTCATAATCTTCGTGGTAGAAGCCATCGGCAAAGGCAAATCAGGATTTTTCGAAGATAATGCAGTCTTTGTTAACCCGTCCATCAAATAAAAACTTTTTGCAGATAATTCGGAAAAAGCCGGATTACTATCGAGAATATCCTTATACGATGAAGCGCCGACAACAATTTGCGGAAAGATGGAAAGCACCACCAAAATTACGACAATACGTATAAAATTTTTCTTCATAACCATCCCCCAATATTTTTTATTCATTATATGGGGACGGTGAAAATTCATACCTTATTTTTCTTCGGAATTCTCAACGTTTTCCGTGGTGGTTTCGGTCTCAGCAGTTACATCACTTTCTTCTTTTTTAAAGAAAGATTTGATTTTAGAAAAAATCGCAGGAGACTTATCTACCAAATCGGAAATTGTATTTACAATAGCACTATCGGAAGAAGCGGTAGTACCGTTGACATTCATCATTCTGATATCGTTTCCGTTGATTACTATAAAAGATACGGGTGTAACGGAAACACCTGCTCCGTTTGCTCCGCCAAAATGCGGAATCTCACGGCGAGGACCTTGCTTGCTGTCAAAATCAACACCGCCGGAAGTAAAACCACAACTTACCTTGGAAACGGGAATGATCGTAATATCGCCGGGAAGATTAATCGGGGTTCCAACAACCATATCGGCGTCCAAAACGTTTTTAATATTTTGAAGAGATGAATCAATAACTTGTTTCAATGGAATTTCATGCATAACTTTACTCCCTTTCAATTAAAAAATCGCATATTTGCACGGAGATATACTCCGATCAAATGAAAAATTGACGAAGATAATACCAAATGAATGGAAAATTTGCTCTCCTCCGAAGTAAAATTCGGAGAAATATTTAAATTTTTAGAATCGAATGAAAACTTCGAATATCTTTGCAAGACTGCGCACAAGCCGTTTGCTGCTTGAACAGCACTGCTGCACAGAAGTGCTGTGCGCGCTGCATCATCAGTTCCTATGGAAACGCAAAGTTCCTTAAGACAAACTCGAGTTTTTGATAAGTAATCCTTCAGAGTACTGCCCAACACAGACGCAATATGACCAAGGAATTCAATAAATCCCAAAAGGTCGCCGGTAGGCTTTTGCTTCCGATTCTTTTGCTGGCGACCAATCTGTCGATCCTTCTCATTTTTTTTCTTCTTACCACTTTTTCCTGCAAAGGAATTGATCAATTGATTTCCGTCAAAACGAAACCAAAGTATGCAAAGGGTAATCGTATGCTTTTGATGATAATCAAAAACAAGTCGAACTCGAAGAAGTAAAATAAAAGTAATCAGAAGAACAAACGCCAAGATAATCCAAAGAAAAATCATAATCAAACGCTTTGATCAGACTCTATTTCAAGCTGAACAGAGTTTTCACCGGGAAGTTCATCAATGCTTTTCAAACCAAAACAACGCAAAAAGTGAGGAGTTGTCTGATATAAAATCGGTCTGCCGGGTGCATCCAATCTGCCGCATTCTTCAATCAATTCACGTTGAATAAGAGTGGAAACAATTCCCGTACAATCGACACCGCGAACCTGCTCGATATAAGTTTTGGTAACAGGCTGCTTATAAGCTACAATTGACAGCGCTTCCAAAGCGGCTTTGGAAATGGGAGCTGATCTCTTAATTTCCAGCAATTTTTGTACACAGTCGGCATACTCAATCTTTGTACAAAGCTGAACGGAATCCCCTAAACGGCAAAGCTCAAAAGAAGAATCTTTTTTGGCAAGTTTTTCCGCAAGAGTATCTACGACGATGCCAACCTCGACTTTTGTAATATCAAATACCTGGGCCAAACGTTCAATGCTCACGGGCTCTCCGCCCGCAAACAAAACGGCTTCTAAAGCGTTTACGAGATACCCTTTTTCATAACTAACGTAATTTAACGAAAATTCCATTACGACTCCCCTTTCTTTTCCTGATTGAGTCGAATAATATAGTCATCCGATGTTCTTTCATAAGAAATTCTACCACTGCGAATCAATTCCAAAATCGCAAGAAACGTAGCAACACGATCACTACGATCACCTTGTTCCCGTATCATGGAAGAAAACGAAACAGAATTTCCTCTCGGAAATGCCTTGACCATTCGTCGAAGCACAAAAACAACTTTGGAGTCAACAGGCGTTACTTTTGCAGAAAAAATACTCTGAACATCTTCTTTTTTCTTTCGCTCGCGGTCTTCGCGAAGATTGGTCTTCAATTGAGAGAATGCTTCCCAAAGCAGTGCAGGATCAGTCTCAACGGCTTCAATTTTTATAATGGGCTGTTGAGGATTGGGATAATAGCGGAAATAGAATTCCTTCTCTCTTGAAGCAAGCCAATTGGCGGCTCGTTTTACTTCGGAATACTCAATCAAAGAGCGAACAAGATCTTCTCGAGGATCTTCTTCGTCCTCTTCTTTGGGCAAAAGCATTTTAGACTTGATATACAGGAGTTCGCAAGCCATCACAATGAATTCGCTGGATAGTTCGGCGTCATAGAGCTGACAAAGCTCCATATACTCCAAATATTGATCTAAAATCGTAGCGATAGGGATATCATAAATATTGATTTTTTGTTTGGAAATCAGCGCCAGCAACAAATCAAGCGGACCATCAAAAATCTCCAACTTAAAATTCAATTGATCAGATACCATAAAGGATAACTCCTCTTGCCAAATTCATAAACAAATTTTCAATCATATTCGCCGCGGCTGCAATGGGGGTTCCAAGGAAACCGAACCACAAAAGAATGATTAAAATCAAGCGAATATAATTCTCATAAGGCAAAATCTTAAAAATAATGCGATTTGGCAAAAAAGCATAAAGTATTTTCGATCCGTCCAAAGGAGGAATCGGAATCAAATTAAAAACAAATAATCCAAGATTGATCGGTATCATAAAATACACAATCAAATAAAACACGTAAAAAGGAGTGATACCACCGGAAAACAACCCCAACCCAATACCAATTCTTTCTACGAAAACTGAGAGGAAGGAAAAAATAAACGCAAGAAGAAGATTTGAGATCGGTCCTGCCAAAGCAGTAATTGCCATATCTCTTTTCGGCTTCTTGAAGTATCTCGAATCCACCATCACAGGTTTTGCCCAACCGACACGAAACAGAAGAAGTGCGATAAATCCAAAGGGATCAATATGCTTTAAAGGATTCATGGACAATCTGCCATAAGCTTTCGGTGTTGGATCACCAAGCAAATGCGCAGCATATCCGTGACACAATTCGTGAACGGACAGCGATAACAAAATCGCAGGCAAAGTTAACAAAACTTGCAAAAGGCGAGTAACGATGTTTTCCAAATCAATCTCCTGTTAAACCGGACCTACCGGTCTTTCTTAAAATCTC
>JAZOSM010000069.1:0-11109 GCA_045657125.1 Eubacteriales bacterium | reverse complement strand
GTTTGAAAAACGTTGCCGATTCCGGCTTGTACTACTGCACGGTTTACGCTTCCGCAACAGGCGCTGCAGAAAAGAGCGCCAAGAGCGAGGAAGTGGAAATCAATATTTCTACCTGCCTTGTAACCATAAACATTCAGGACGCCGAGAAAAATCTGTTCGATCCCGATCCCGAATTCACCTACGAGGTTTTGGGTAATCCTCCCGATAGCTTGACAGGTAAGCTGACCCGTGTGGCAGGCGAGGACATCGGAACCTATTCCATTGAAATCGGTACCCTTGCATTCCCCGATTCTGTTGCGAAAAACTACGAGGTTTTGGTCACCACCGGAACACTTACCATCTTAAATTCCGGAAATCTTCCCTTTAACGAAGTAACCAATCTGGACGATCAAAGCGGTATCACGGGCAAAAACGACTCAAAAATCCGCATCAGCGCTTCCAAAGGCTCCATTGCCGACAATGCGGTTTTGTCCCTTGCCATTACCGAAGACGCCGTTTTGGATAAGGTCAGCAAAGAATATACCGCAAAAATGATGAAGAGCTTTACCCTGAAGCTGAATTCTGCCGACGGCAAAACACTGTCCCTGCCCAAGCACGGTACACTGCGCATTCAGATTCCTCTGACCGAAGCAGAAGAAGTTTTCCGTCCCGAAACCATTCGCTGTGCCTTTTACTATAACAGCGAAACGAGAAACCTGAAAGTCACTTCCCTGGAGGAAAACGGCGTTCGTTATCTTTCCGTTGAAGTCAATTCTCTCGGTACGATCACGCTCTTTGAAGGTATGAAAGCCATCAATATGCCCGTGTCGGAATCTGAGGTGCACGTGCCGGGCGAAGAAAAAGAAAAATCCGGCTCCCTTTGGATGTGGATTCTCATCATTGCCCTTGCTCTGTTTGCCATAGGCGCAATGATCTTCACTTCCGTACAGTCCAAGAGAGCAGCAATGCCCTCCAGAAATTACCCCCGCAAGAACGCTCCCCTTTCCCCCGAGCGTCAGCAGGAAATGGAGCGCGCCAAGAGAATCGCAGATGAAATCAACGCTATGGCACCCGTTCCCGAGTTGGATAAAACCAATCCCCACCAAAGCGGTATGGTAACCCGTCCCATTCCCGGTGCCGAGCCTGCCACACCCGCGCCCAAGAACAGAGATCTTCGCACAGGCACTCCCATGGACCCCAATGCCGATGCAAACGCCGCGCCCAAGCCTCGCAAAATTTCCTTTGAGGACCTTGAGTAATGCTGATCGTATTTGATTTGGACGGAACCCTTGCCAAGGTTGGCGAAGCGGCAAATTCCCAAACCGTAAGTCTGTTACATCAAATTCGCGATCGCGGCGCCCGTATCGCACTTTCCAGCGGAAAACCTACCTTTTATCTGTGCGCCTTTGCCCGTCAATTGGGCTTGCAGGATGCAGTTTTGGTAGGGGAAAACGGAAGCGTCATTCAAGTGGGAACCGCCCTTCCCCCAACCCTTTATCGGAAAGCGCAAATTCCCGCCGTAACCGCCAAGGCTTTGGCAACTCTGCGGGAAATGTTGGAGGAAGCATTCGGAGACCGCATTTGGTATCAACCAAACGAAACCGCCCTGACCCCGTTCCCCGCATATCAGGAAGACTTCCCGAAAATCAGAAAAATTTTAGACGGTTTTCTGAAACCCGAAATGGAAATTGCCGTCTACGAGCACCCCGACTGCTTTGATATTCAATACAAAGGACTTTCCAAAGGCGCAGGCATTCGCCGTCTCTCGGAAGTTACGGGTATTTCCCCCGATCAAATGATCTCCGTGGGCGATTATACCAACGACTACCCTATGTTTGCCGAAACGGGCTATTCCGTGGGCATCCACCTGCCCGACCCCACCCGCGCTACCGTCAATTTTGCCACCACCGAGGAAGCCCTCCGCCACATTTTAACAAAGCTGAATGACCCCACATAAAACAAAGGTCCCCGACAGACTTTCATCTGTCGGGGATTTTTTATCCTTATTTCAAAACCTTTCGCAAAAATCTTTCTCTGCATCACAACAACGCTTACAGAAATCCTTCCGCAAAGTACAACGAAGCTGCAGCCATACTAAAAAAAACTTCTGCGAAGTAAAATTTAGCGAAGCGAGGCGTGCAAGGGAAAGTCGAGTGAGTTTACACCTGTAAATGATCGAGACTTTCTCCGAAGTACAACGAAGCTGCAGCAAATTTTACGAAGCAGAAAAGCCGAGATAGGCTGCCAACCCCATACTCACCAAACACGTCACGATCACACCCGCCGTGATAACACCAAGGAGAATGGAGGGGAACGCGCGTTTCAGTCGCATATCCATCATGGCGGCAATGAGAGCGCCGGTCCAGGCACCCGTTCCCGGCAGAGGAATCGCTACAAAAAGAAAGAGTCCCCAAAAGCCGTATTTTTCTACGGTATGCCGTTTACTTTTACCTTTTTGCTCCAGGCGGTCAATGAAATTGTTTAAGCGAGGGATTCTCTTTCGAATCCAGGCAAAAATCTTTCGTATAAAAATGATGATAAAGGGAGTGGGAAGTACGTTCCCCACAATGGAAACGACACAAGCTAAAACGGGATCCATTTCGTGCAGAAGAACAGCAACGGGAATGGCGCCGCGAAGCTCGATGATCGGAACCATTGAGATAATGAGCGTGACCAAAATCTTTCCCAGAACGGTGCCGCCCAGTATATCCCACAAGTAATTCATATCTTCCTCCTGTTTTGCCCGAGAGAAACAAAACTTTTCCAAGAAAAAGACACCCGAAGGTGTCTTTTTCGTTCATACTATTTAAGATGCCTTGGTGAAATCGTAATCTCTGACTACAATATCCTCACCGGAAATCAGGCGCGCCGTCAAGGTGTAATGATATTCACCCGCAGGCAAGTTGGCGTTGCTGACTACGTCATCACCCAAGCTTATGATGGCTTCGTGAGAGTCGTCGATCTTGGCAAGATCAAAGGTGAATCTTCCGGACTCAGAGTTGGAGGATGCAACCGCTTTAATCTTAACGTCACCGCGCTCAGCCAAAGCAACGTTATCGTAGATAACCTTACCGGTCTTCTTGTCAACCAGAACGGTGTTCACCCAGATGATTCTTCTGGATCCGTTGATGACACCGGAGTACATATAAGCACCGGTTCTTCTGGAAGCATACTCGTATGCGTCACGAACCATTGCGCCGTCGATGGAATCAGTACCGTCGCGAAGCTCTGCAACGGTCATGGGGATGTAGTGTCCGTCAAAGAGTTCTTTGAAGGTCATTACTCTGTCAACTTCACCGATGAGGTAAACACCGTTTTCATCAACAACCTCGTCCTGCAGGTTGGTGTGGGTCTGTGCCAATACCTTTACGGTGGAAGCGGTGCCGTCGATGGTACCGTCGGCATTCTTTACAACGTTTACGGAAACGATCATCTTTGCATCAGAAGATCCGTCGCTGCGGATCAAACCGTCAGACTTGACAGCCTTTGCATAAGCGGCATACATACCCTGCTCGCCGTTGAGTGCTACGATTTCATCGGTATCACCGGACAAAGATCCGTCGTAGGTGATGTCCAATTTTTCTGCAACGCCTGCACCAACCATAACGCCGTCGTCAATGGGGGGCTTGGTTGCTTCTTCTTTTCTCTGGTCCTCGGTAAGTTCGGGAATCTTGATACCGCCAACGAACTGATATCCGTTCACGGGGATCATCTGTGCAACAGATTGTGCACGGCTGGTGGGAGAAATGGTGTTCCAAGCATAAATCAAAGCGGTTTCTGCAGTATTACCGATACGGGCAATAGCGTGTCCGCCGTAGAGATAGATTACGTCAAATCTGGAGCTCATTACGTTGACACCGTCACGGGTCTCTTTCTTGAGCAGGTAGAAGGTCTCCAAACCGCAGTCACCGTTGCTGTAAGGCAAGCCGGAGTAGGTGCGGCCGGACTTTACGGGGAAGGTGTAAGAACCAACCTTGTAGGTGTAGGTATCTGCATCCATTACACCGCTGGCAGCTGCAGCTGCGGCATCAAATGCCTCCTGAGTTGCATAGTCGTGGAGATAGAGCGTCTTACCGCCGGTGGTACCAACCTGGGTCTCGGGTCTGTCTTCCAGGGTCCACTTAACGGTCAACATGGCACGCATATATGCCTCTGCATAGTCGCGTCTTTCCACAAGAGTTCTGGCCTTCTTTGCCTCAAGACCCTTCAAGGCTTTTGCAAGCTCCTCTTGAGAAATACTGAACTGGCTTTTTACGGAGGTAGTACCACTGGTTACTTTTTTATTACCGCCCTTGTTGGGGGTAGACTGCAAACTCTCCGCGTTGGGATCGCTCTTGGTTGCCACGGGAGTCTTGGAGGTGACAGGAATGTAATCCACTTCACCCTGAACAACCTCTTCTGCGGTGGTGGTAGCAGGTTCTTCCTTGCTGCATCCGAAAAGGGGCAGAACCGTCGTGCAGACAAGCACCATCGCCACCAAAGCAAGCAGGCGTTTTCTTTGATTTTTCATAAACTATTTCCTCCTGAAAAAAGGGAAATCCCCTTTTATATCATCCGAGTATAACTCTAGAGTAATTATACAACTTTGCTCTGAAATTTGCAATATTAAATAAAAATTTTTTTCTGTTTTCGTCGTTTTGACCAAAACGCGTTAAAAAAACTATTTCTTTTTCACAAGAAAGAATCCTTTGGTTACCCAAAGGATTCCTGTTTTACCTGTTTTTTTTGACGCGCTTGAATTTTTTTGAAATTCCGATCAATTTTGAACCAAAAAATCATTGATTACCGTGTAAACCACGTTGATGGGAATCATGGGAGCGAGCGTTCCGTGCAACAAAGGAAGCGCACCCGTCATAAAGCCAACGGTGGCACCGGTTTCGTCTATCACGGCAGCGCCCTGCAACGTCTTATTCATGGCAATATCCATATAAATGACGTTGGCGTAAACACCCTCGTTTCCAACGCTGACGGCAGGACCAACAGATCCCACCACGCCTTCCGCCACGGTTCCGTAAAAGACCTTAGGCTTATTGGCAGAAACGGCGTAGAGCTTTTTACCGCGCTCCACGAAAAACGAATTCTCTGCGGAAATGGGCGTGTACTGATGTTCTTGGGGCAAACGAATCAAGGCAATGCCGAGATTTTCATCCATTCCTTTCAGCTCCGCGGAAAGCTCGGTGCCGTCGGAGGTATAGCAAACAATATTCAATCCCTCGCCCGTCGTCAGGAAAGAGGAACAAACGGCGTAGCCGTCCTCGGATACGAGAAAGCCTGATCCGATGCGGGTGGTATCCTCCGCATCACGCACCTCTACGGTAATCAGGGAGATCTCAACCTCTTTCAAAACTTCACCCATATTGCGGGGGCTTTCCGCAAGCTCCGCCTGCGTGGGCACCTTAATGGTACCGGCGGCGTCACCGCCGTTCATTACGGGAACGAAATCTCCGCGGATCAAGGAAATGACACCCAAAGCGGAGAACGCCAGAAGAATGATCAGCAAAATGATCTGAACTACCGTTATATACGATTTTTTCTTCTTGCGGCTTTGCTCATATTCATGGCGCGTGGCGTAACCGCCGTAGCCTGAAACCTTGCCCTCGAAGTTTTCCCCGTGGGGATCTTCGGGTCGCTTGGAATGAATTAACATAGCGCTCAATCCTTACTCTTCTTTTTCTATCTCAAAATCCTTACCTCTCAGTTCGCGAACCGAAAGGGTTTCTTTTCCTTCAATCAAAGGAAGGCTGAAGTGGAAGGAGGTGAATTCTCCCACCTTGCTCTCCACCCAAATTTCCTCACCGTGTGCCGCGGTAATGGTCTTGGCAATGAAAAGCCCCAGACCCATTCCGCCCTTATCCAAACCGCGACTGCGGTCAGACTTATAAAAACGGTCAAACAGCTGACGAAGCTCGTCCTCGGGGATTCCCTCTCCGCTGTTCTTTACTTCAAACAAGGCTTTTTTGCCCTGCAAGGTAATCGCCAAAGAAAGATATCCCATCTGCGGGGTAAATTTGATGGCGTTGTCAATCAGGTTGTAAACTACCTGCTGAATGGCATCACGATCCGCCATAACCATAATCGAATCGCGATCGCAGGAAAATTCCACGTCAAGAAGTTTGGTTTCCAGTCTCGTCTCAAAAGAGAGCAGCGTAAGTCGGGACAGCTCGCAAAGGTCCATGGGAGCGAAGGTGTACTTTCTTTCCCCTGCGGTCAAACGGCTGGTCTCCAAAAGGGTTTGTACCAATCGGGACAGACGGGCAACCTCGTCTAAAATAATGCGGTAGTAATACCGCTGTCTCTCGGGAGGAATGGCGCCGCTTTCCATATTCTGAATAAAGCCGCTGATGGTGGTCAAGGGCGTTCTCAAATCGTGGGATACGTTGGAAACGAAGCTCTGACGAAGCTTTTCGTTTTCCTCCACGTTCTGCGCCATTTCGTTAAAGGCGCGGAGCAGAGGGGTCATTTCTCCTCCCTCAAACTCCGGCAAACGGCAGGAGAAATCTCCTTTGGCAAAGCCCTCCGCCGCCTCGCTGAGCAGCTTCATGGGACGAACCAATTCGCGGCTCATTACGTAAAAAGACAGCAAAACCATTGCGGCAGTCAAGCAGGCAGCCACCAAAAAGCTTTTCATCAGTCCGTCTACGAACGCCGCATTCTGATTGTCCTGAATCAAGAAAATCGCGCCCACGCTCTGTTTGTGTCCGTCGGAAAATTCCTTTTCCAAAAGCAGTACGCGGCAAAGCTTTTTCTCTGTCAGAACACCGCCTAAATCCGTTTTAAAATTTTTCGCATCCTTGGCAAATTTGCGGCACTCGTTAAACGTGGCTCTGGGAACCGCGTCCTTCAAAAGGGTATCGTCCTGAGAAACGACGATCTTACCGTTTCCGTCGGTAATGAAAAAGTCATCCTCCCCGGTGGAGGTCTGCGCCGACAAGGTGCCCAGCAAAAGTTCTCTTTCTTCTTCCAAAAGATAGTCGAAGTCTCGCTGTGTCAGATCCATCATGGCGGTAATGGCATGGCCTGCGTTCTGCGCCGCGCGATCCAAACGGGCTTCCCGTTCCGCGGCAAAATAATCCATGGTATACATGGCTACGAAGCCGACGAGGAACACAAAACCCAAAAGACAAGTCAGCAAAAGATATGTAAAATACTTGGAAAACAAATGTTTTTTCATAATGTCCTCAGTGCAAGACCGATTTTCTTACAAGAGAAAAAGTCCCGCTTGCGGCGGGACCGTTTCTTTATAGAAGCTCGAACTTATATCCTACACCCCACACGGTTTTCAAAATCCATTTGTCACTAACGCCTTCCAGCTTTTCTCTCAGACGCTTTACGTGAACGTCCACCGTTCTGGAGTCACCCAGGTAATCAAAACCCCAAACCTTATCCAAAAGTTGATCACGGGTGAATACTCGGTTGTAGTTGGCAGTCAAAAAGTACAAAAGCTCCAATTCCTTGGGAGGAACGTCCACAGGCTTGCCGCACAGTTTCAACTCGTATTTCTGCTTGGAAATTTCCAAGTTGTCAAACTTAATTACCTCGTCGGTATTAAATTTGTCTCTGGACTGATAGCGACGGAGAACCGCCTTGATTCTCGCGGCTACTTCCTTGTTATCAAAAGGCTTTACAATAAAGTCGTCAGCGCCAAGCTCCAGACCCAGTACCTTATCAAACACCTCACCCTTTGCGGAAAGCATAATGATGGGCTTCGCACTCTGTTCACGGATCTCACGGCAAACCTGCCATCCATCCTTACCGGGCATCATAATGTCCAGCAACACAAGATCGGGTTCATAAATTTTAAAAGTATCTACTGCTTCAATTCCATCAGCGGCGCATTTTACCTCAAAGCCCTCTTTTTCCAAAAAAAGCTTTAATACTTCGCCAATGTTCAAATCGTCGTCTACAACAAGAATTTTGTTTGCCATCGCAGAAATCATTCCTTTCATTCTCCACACTTATCCTGAAACAAGCGTTCGTAGTCGTATTATATCATATTTTTTGTAAAAAATCAATAGAAAGTTTTCGCCTGCCAAATTCGGGCGAATTTCGCGGATTCGGCGGAAGAATTCTTGACAGAAACCGAAAGCGGTGCTACATTAAAACCATCAAGAAAAGGAGATCCGTTTATGTCTTATCAAGTACCCTCCCCCATGAAAAGACCCGACTACACCTTCTACCACCAACCCACCGTTGATGAAATGCGCGGGCGGGCGGTGCAGGCAATTCAGGATTTTCTCTCCGTTCAATGGCGCACCCATAAAAAAATCTCCCATAGTAAAACGGGCGCGGTCAGCCACAAACGCTTTATTTACGAGGCGGGAAATACCTACGCAGGCATTCCCTATACCGATGCAGGTATGGGACTGTTTCAGTTTTTTGAGTATTACGATGAAGAAACGGGCAGACTTCGCTTCTACGGTGACGGAGTGGAATTCAATCAGTCCATCGGCGGCACCTGCGCCTGCGGCGTTTGCTGGAGTCTTGCCACCGTATGCTCCTCCGTCAGCGGCCGCTTCATCAATTTCTATATGACCCCCAAAAACGGTTATTACCCCGTAGGCGATTTTACCATACCCGAGGACCTGGACGATTACCGCAATCACCACACCTCCAAAATCATTGCCGAATTCGGTGAAGATACCATTTTCGAAGGCTATGCCAAAACCCATCCCGGAGACGCGGTCTGCTCCTCCGATCGGGATCACACCATGATGATCATTGCCGAGCCTGAAGTGGTTCGGGACGAAAACGGCAAGATCATCCCCGAAAAATGCGCACTGATCATTGCCGATCAGCGTGGCGGAAACGGCGTTGGCTTTTACGATAAGCGGGTGGACGACGAGTTGATCCACCATAGCGGAAGAACCGAATTCCGTTACCCCTTCCACGAGTTGATCAAGACGTGCTATATTCCCGTTTCCCCCGCGGAATTCCAAGGAAAAAAGCCCTACGACCGCGCAAAGCTTACCCTCTCCAAGTCGCCGAAAAATGCCGAGGAGCTTGCCGAAACAGAGGTGATTTCCAATTACCCCATGGCAATTCTCAAGCTGGTTTTGGAAAAGAACAACGGACACCGCGTGCTTTTGGACCGCTACTGCTTCAACCGAAACGACCCCCATACGGGTCTCGCCCGCCGCTTCCCCTTGGAACGAATGAAGGATACCATCCTCTCCGCATCGGGCAAAGCCATTCACTTGGAAATTACCGCCTCCAACGGCGAAATCCTGCGCCCCGTCAGCATTGCGCTGTAGGGCTTGTTCGTTCTTTTGAAAAAGAACGAACCAAAGAAAACTTCAATCAGTGTTTACACAAAAAAAGACCGATGCAACTGCACCGGCCTTTTTTTGTATCATTTGTGTCCTGCTAGATAAAATTTGTATGAATCGTATTTTTCGTAACAATGAATTTCTTCCGTTATTGATTTTCCTGCTTTAAGTTCTGAATCATTATCAGAAAAATAGGTGTATTCGTAATCAACTATTTGATCTCCATTAAAAAACAACATTGCACCTACAACCCACTTCGCGGGAGATACATTGTTATTCGTTACAGTTACAATTTCCTTATCCTTCGCTGCAACAGATTCGAAAGATAAATCTTTTGCAATACATTCATAGAAATCATCTTCCTCTGCAAAAATTTCGTATTCAAAAGAAGCAAATTCTTCGTCGGCAGAAAAATCCATTAAGATGGTAGTTCCTTTTTGAAAAGCATACGCGCTATCGCTTTCTGCCCCCACAAGGTTGCCTGAATCATCATAAAACTTTACATTTGCTGAAATTTCCAAATCAAATTCCGAATTATTGACAATTTCAAGGAATCCATAATTCGAGTATCTGCTATTGTAGGAGTATTTTTTTACTGCAAGCTGCTTCGTCACACTTTCTTCATCAAAGGACTTATCGTTAAAAACCTCTTTATCGTTTGAAGAATCATCTTCGTCTGAAGATTTATCCTCACTTTCAACAGCATTGTTTCCTTTTGCATCCTTTGATGAAACATCCTCTTTTCCAAAATTATTACTTGAAAGAATTATATTTGCAATCTTGCCATCTTCAATAAAGAACACTAGCATATTCGCAGGCTCACTGTCGTTTGCAATCAATTCCATTGCATCAACAGCTTTATAATCTTCATCAAAAGCCAAAACAATAAGAAGTGCTCCGCTGTTTTTAATCAAAAAATCCAAATCAACATCTTTTGTAAGCTTTTTAGGTTTTATATCACCCAATGTCTCACCCTCAGAATAAACAGAGTTGCCATAGCAAAGATCGTAACTCTTTAACGATTCAATCGCATCGTCACCAACCGCCACTTGTTTACTGGTCACTCCCTCTTCTACAAGAGCCAACATAAGACTACTATTGTTGATAGTTGGTCTTTCAAGCACCTTTCCTTCTTTGTCATAAATCATAAAGTCATCTTCACCATATTTGGTTGAATTCGCTTTTTTACATCCAAAAATGGATAAACACATCACTAATGCCAGTGCCAAAGCAATTACTTTTTTCATAACTTCTCCTTTTGACATTCTGTGAATGTCATTTTTTCTTCATTATAGCATAACATATTCCTGTTGACAAGCACTAAATGTCAAAAAAGGAGAAAAAATGTTCATTAACAAAACTTCTGACGGACGAAACAATCTGTGCGGAAACAGAATCACCATACTTCGAAAACAAATGAAATTGTCTCAACGAGCCTTAGCAGAACGGTTGCAGTTGATCGGTCTGGATTTGGATAAAAATGCAATACAGAGAATCGAATGCGGAAAACGATTCGTGACGGATATTGAGATCTGTGCATTTCTGAAAATCTTTTCCGTAACCTTTGCTGAGCTGATCGAAACCGAATAACCGCATTTTTTAAAGCACGTCTTAATTCACCTTATAGAAAAAAGGTCGATGCACATTTGCATCGACCTTTTTGTTATCATTTTTTCTGCGATGGTCGCTTTTTTGAAAAAAAGCTCCGCAAAAAACTTCCTGATGGGAAAAAGAAAGAATATTCTCCCCTTTTCCGGACAAACCCGCAAAATCAAGCTTTGTTCATTCAAAACCCCGGGCACATTGTAGGGCGGGGCTTGCTCCCGCCGTGTAGGGGCGAACTGCGTTCGCCCGCCTTCCCTTT
>JAZOSM010000068.1:0-24407 GCA_045657125.1 Eubacteriales bacterium | reverse complement strand
GCCAAGATCGAGCTTTACAAAAGTGGAGTAGACCCAACCAAGGAAGTTGGTGACGAAGCGATCCGAAATACCACAGTCCAATTCACCTCCGATGAAAAGGACTTGCAAAAGGCAAAATTTCATATCGTTGCCGTCCCCACCCCCGTGAATACCGACCACACGCCGGATCTTACCCCTGTGATCGGAGCATCCCGGATCGTGGGCAGAAACCTTACTAAGGGCTCTTACGTTGTCTTTGAATCCACCGTATATCCCGGCTGCACGGAGGACGTGTGCGTTCCCATTCTGGAGCGTGAATCCGGCTTGAAATACGGAGAAGATTTCAAGGTGGGTTATTCCCCCGAAAGAATCAATCCCGGTGATAAAGTGCATAGACTTGAAAACATTACGAAGATCGTTTCCGGCTGCGACGAGGAAGCTTTGCAGACCATTAAAGCAGTCTACGATATCGTCATCGAGGTGGGCACCCATCCCGTAAGCAATCTCAGAACTGCGGAAGCGGTTAAAGTGGTTGAAAACAGCCAGCGCGATATTAATATTGCATTTATGAACGAGCTTGCCATGGTATTCGATAAAATGAATATCGATACCAACGAAGTTGTTGACGGAATGAACACAAAGTGGAATGCTCTGGGCTTCCGTCCCGGTCTTGTTGGCGGTCACTGTATCGGTGTCGACCCTTATTATTTTACCTATCAGGCAGAAAAGCTAGGCTATCACAGCCAGATCATTCTCAACGGTCGTATGGTCAACGACGGAATGGGTAAATTCGTAGCAGATGCAGCAATTAAGAATATGATCGCCGTAGGACAAGCGCCTAAAAAATCCAAGGTGGTGATTCTCGGTCTCACGTTTAAGGAAAATTGCCCCGATACCCGAAACAGCAAGGTGGACGACATTATCAAGCGTTTGAATGAATATGAGATCACGCCCATCGTTGTTGATCCCTGGGCAAGCCAGCGGGATGCGATGCACGAATACGGCATTACCCTTACAAAACTTGAGGACGTGAAGGATGCAGATTGCGTGATCGTTGCCGTGGCACACAATGAATTCAAGGAAATGAGCCTAAACGATATTAAGAAGCTGTTCAAGGCTTGCGACGACGGTGAAAAGGTATTCCTTGACGTAAAGGGACTTTACAAGGTCTCCGAGCTTGAAACGTCGGGAATGAAATACTGGAGACTGTAACGAGATGAAAAAGGTTGCGGTGATCGGTCACTTCGCTTTTGGGCATCAATTTCTTGACGGTCAAACGGTTAAAACAAAAAACGTTGCCGAGGGGTTGTGTCGGAGCTTCGGCAAGGAAAATGTTCTTTGTATCGATACCCACGGAGGCGTCAAAACACTTGTTTTGTCTCTCTTTTACGTGTTGAAAGCTTTGGCCGAAGCCAATAACGTTTTGATTCTTCCCGCGCATAACGGCTTGCGCGTGTTCGGGCGGTTGCTTCCGTTTTTCAAGCTGTTTTTTCGGAATCGCAGAATTTTCTATTCCGTGATCGGCGGTTGGCTTCCCAAGGCTTTGGATCGGGAGCGGGGACTGGTCAAATGGCTGAAGGCGTTTGACGGAATCTACGTTGAAACGAGCACCATGAAAAAAGCGTTGGAAGCGCAAGGCTTTGAAAACGTATCCGTGGTTCCGAATTTCAAAGATCTGACCGCGCTTTCAAAAGATGAACTTATATACCGCAAAGAAGCTCCCTTTGGATTATGCACGTTTTCGCGTGTTATGAAAGAAAAAGGAATTGAAGCGGCGGTAGATGCGATAAGCCGGGTGAATTCGGAGCTTGGGTACTTGGCGTATACGCTGGATATTTATGGCCAAGTCGATCCTGCGCAGACGGAGTGGTTTGAAAATCTGAAGCAGCGCTTCGGAACCGATGTGAAATATTGTGGTTGTGTTGAGGCAGAAAAAAGCGTAGAGGTGTTGAAAAACTATTTCGCTTTGCTGTTTCCCACACACTTTTATACCGAGGGCATCCCCGGAACAATTATTGATGCCTACGCCGCCGGAATCCCCGTGATTTCTGCAAAATGGGAAAGTTTTGCCGACGTGGTGGACGACGGCGTCACGGGCATTGGTTATGAATTTGACAATGCGGAAGATTTTGTACAGAAACTGATTGCAATTGCAAAAGCTCCCGAGACATTGAACGCGTTAAAGGAAAACTGTTTGGGAAAGAGCAATTCTTTTACTCCCCATTTTGCAATGCAGACGGTTTTAAACAATTTGCTTTGAGGAAGAATACATTATGTGGACACTTAGAAAAAAAATACTGTATATTCTATACTCGCTGACTTCTGCATGGTTGCCAATTAGTCAGCGGGCAGCATTTGCAAAAAAGCTACGTGTTTTTTGGGCAAAAAGAATTGTACTCGAGTGCGGCAAGAATATCAACATTGAACGCAAGGCGGTCTTTGGCCCACAGGTTAAAATCGGCGACCGTTCCGGCATTGGAATCAACTGTGAGCTGTACGGCCCTGTTACCATCGGAAAGGATGTTATGATGGGACCTGAAGTTGTGATCTATACCTCCGGTCATAGACACGATCGGACTGACGTACCGATGATCTGTCAAGGCTCAACGGAGCCGGAGCCCGTAAGCATTGGCGATGACTGCTGGATTGGTCGTCGCGTGATGATTATGCCCGGCGTCACCATTGGAAAGGGATGTGTGATCGGAGCCGGCGCGGTGGTCACAAAGGACGTCCCCGATTACAGCATTGCCGGTGGTGTCCCGGCAAAGGTTATTAAAAACAGAACAGAAAGAACGCAGTAAAGGATTTCCGTAAGAGAGGCAATGAGAATTTTGCCGGACGATCGGAAAGTGATAAAAATGGGTGTGTCAATACATAAGATCAAAAAATGGTATAAAATGATAACCGGCAAAAGCATCCTGCACGTAAATCAAGGCCCCGGTCTTTGTTATTCAAAGACCGAGGTTGCGGGTTATTATAATGATTTGACTGAGAAGGTTACAAAAGACGATCCGAATATTCTCGTCCCTAAGTACCGTCTCGATAACGGCGAGGTGCTTTATTTTTCCGGCGGGATTTTTCAATACGGCTTAGGCTCTCACGATCTTTTTTTGACCACGCAAAACGAAGCGTATAAAAACAAATTGATCGCTTGTGCGGATTGGGCTGTGGAGAATATGCAGGATTCCGGCGCTTGGGATGCGTTTTCATTTACAGATCCCGAGCACCCGTATTCCTCCATGGCACAGGGAGAGGGTATTTCGCTGCTCCTCCGAGCACACAAGCTTACGCAAGACGAGAGATATCTTCTGGCTGCATGCAAGGCAAAGGATTTTATGCTGAAGCCGATTGCAGAGGGGGGCACCACCGTCTACCAAGGAAAAGACGTGTATTTGTATGAATATACAAACGAACCGCTGATCCTAAACGGGTGGATCTTCTCCTTGTGGGGACTCTATGATTATTGGAAATACACGGGCGATCAGCGTGTGGAAAAAATCTTAAAGGCGACGTTGGAGACGCTGAAAAAGAAATTGCCTGACTATGATATAAAATATTGGAGTAAATATGAGGACGGAAAGCGGATTTGCAGCCCGTTCTACCACAGACTCCATATCGCTCAGCTTACTGTAATGTACGAGCTATTCGGCGACGAGATTTATAAAGAGTATGCCGAAAAATGGTCAAAGTGCGAAAAAAGCTTCTGGAAACCGAAGAAAGCCTTTTTGAAAAAAGCAATTCAGAAAATTGTGGAGAGAGATTGATGAAACGAGTTCTTTGTATCGTTGGCGGCATGAATGCCGGAGGCGCAGAGACCTTTTTGATGAAGGTTTATCGTGAGCTGGATAAAACGAAGTATCAAATGGATTTTGCCGTTGCCATTGAAGAAAAAGGCTATTATGACGATGAAATTCTGGATTTGGGAGGAAAAATTTTTCATATCACTCCCAAAAGCAAGGGCTTTTTTCGGAATTTTAACAGCATGAGGAGGATTGTTCGGGAAAACAAATATTGTTACGTTCTTCGAACCTCCCAGCATTCCTTATCTGCTCTGGAGCTTTTTGCATCTTGGCTAGGTGGCGCCAAAAGACGCATTTTTCGTTCAAGCAATTCCAACACGGTGACAACAAGCAAAAAGCAGTTTGTATTGCAAAAGGCGTGTCTTTTTATGCCGCGGCTTTTTGCCAACGTGCGCATTGCACCGTCTACCGAGGCAGCGGAATTTATGTTTGGAAAAGGCTGCGTGGAAAAGGGACGGGCGGCGCTTCTGCATAATGGCGTTGATCTTTCCGTATACCGTTATGACGAGAAATGCAAAGAAGATATTCGAAAAGAGTTTAACATAGCGGAAGATGCCTTTGTCATCGGACACGTGGGAAGATTTCAAGAACAGAAGAATCATCTGTTTTTGCTGGAAATTTTTCATCATATTCATCAAAAAAATGAAAAGGCAATTTTGTTGCTGGTAGGCAAGGGTGAATTGGAGGAAAAGATTCGCGAAAAAGCAGAAGCTTTGGGGATCTCAGATCGTGTGATCTTTGCCGGAGTACGCTCGGATATTCCTGCGCTTTTGTCTGCAATGGACGTATATGTTTTTCCCTCTTTCTATGAAGGAATGCCCAATACGGTCATTGAGGCGCAGGCAACCGGACTTCCCTGCGTGATTTCGGATACGATCACAAAGGAGGCAAACATTACGGGTCTCGTTGAATACCTTCCTCTGAACGATGCGAAAAACTGGGCAGAACACGCGCTCGCAGCCGAACAGCAGCCGAGACAAGATACGAAACAAGCCTTTGTCGAACAAAAATATGATATTAACAGTGTTGCAAAGCATTTTGCAAAACATGTTTTTGGAGAATAATATTTTTATGAATTATAAAAAAATTCTTCGCGCAGGAATGCGTTATTTAACGGATAAGGATTACCGTCTGTTGTGGTATCTGGATCTTTTCAAGCACAAAAAAATGGACGATAGAAGGTATATCGAGATCCGCTACAAGGCAATCTTCAAAAAAAATATCAATCTTGAGCCGCCCGTCACCTTCAACGAAAAAATGCAGTGGCTGAAATTGTACAATAAAAATCCCCTGCATTCGGCAATGGCCGACAAATACCTGGTAAAGAATTACGTTGCCGAAAAAATCGGTGATCAATATGTTGCAAAGCTTTTAGGCGTTTGGGATCGGGTCGACGATATTGATTTTACAGAGTTACCCGATCAATTCGTTTTGAAAACGACCCACGATTGCGGCGGAGTCGTTGTATGCAAGAATAAAGCTGCCTTGAATCTGAAAAAAACGAAACGATTTCTTCGAAGGCATATGAAGCGGGAGTATTTTTATCATTGTCGCGAGTGGCCCTATAAGAATATCAAGCCGCGGATCATTGCCGAAGAATTTTTGGAAGATGCCGCCAACGAGGTCTTGCCGGTGTATAAAATATTATGCTTCAACGGCAAACCGAAAATCATTCAGACCATTCAGAACGATAAAAAGCCAAACGAGACCATTGATTATTTTGATACAGCTTGGAACGTTCTGGATCTCAGACAAAATTATCCCAACAGCAAAACGCCTCTGGATCGCCCGAAGAAGCTGGACGAGATACTTGAAATTGCAGAAAAATTGGCTGAAGGAACAAGTTTTATCAGAATTGATTTGTATTCCGTAAACGGAGAAATCTATTTTTCGGAATTCACGTTCTTCTCAGATGCCGGATTTGCTCCGTTTCACCCTGAAAAATGGGATAAAACCTTGGGGGATTGGATCAATTTGCCGGAGAAAGCAGAATAGGAGATCAAACATGAAAATTGCATTTGCTATTCCCGCGATGGGATTCGGCGGCGCCGAGCGCGTGGTTTCCCTGCTTGCAAATGAATTCGCAGAAAAGGGACATGAAGTGTTCATCCTTTCGCTTACCGGAAACACCGAGAGTGCTTACCCCTTGAACGAAAAGGTCAGCTTGATTCCGATCACCAATCAAAGCAGTACCACCCGCACGTGGTGCGAATTCAGACGGGTTTGTAAGGATTTGCAGCCGGATGCGGTCCTTGCGTTTTTGACAGGGGTTGGTATTGTGGCAGCAACTTTTTTGATGGGAAGCAAAATACCGGTTATTATTTCGGAGCGTTGCGATCCTTCTGCCAAGGATATGTCTTTGTCGTTTAAGCAGAAGGCGATGGAGCGTATTTCCCGTCACTTTACGTCGGGCTACGTATTCCAGTCCGACGGAGCAAAAGCCTTTTTCCCCCGCTCCATTCAAAAAAAGTCCTGCATCATCTTAAATCCGCTGAACACAGATTCCTTCCCCGTAAGAAATGAGGATCAAATCGAGGATAAAATCGTTTCGGTAGGAAGACTATCTCCTCAGAAAAATCAAAAAATGTTGATCGATGCCTTTGCCGCTTCCGAAGCAAAGGATCACCACACGTTGCACATTTACGGGGAAGGTCCGTTACGCGAGGAGCTGCAAAGGCAGATTGATTCACTTGGTCTGTCGGACAGAGTGTTTCTCGAGGGGAACAGCAAAGAGGTTTTGGAAAAGATCAAGAACGCAAAGGTTTTCGCCTTCACTTCCGATTATGAAGGACTTCCCAACGCCCTGATGGAAGCAATGGCACTAGGACTTCCCTGTATTTCCACCGATTGCTCTCCCGGTGGAGCAAGAATGCTGATTCAAAACGGAGAAAACGGTTTTTTGGTCCCCTGCGGAGATACAGCGCAATTCACGAAAGAGCTGGATACACTTTGCGGCGACGAAGAAAAACTGAAAGAATTCGGCGAAAAAGCCCGTGATATTACGAAAGAAACCAACATCGAAGTGATCGCAAAAAAATGGCTTGATTTTATCGATCAAGTGAAACAATAACGGAGATTTAAAGAGTATATGTCAACCTTTTCAATTCGCGAAGCAGATCCAAAGCGGGAAAGGCTGGGTTTTTCCCACCCCCTTTTCTTTTTCGCTACGTTTCTGCTTTGCACCGTTGCACTGAATGCGGAATGGAGCGACCATCGGCTTGTTTGGTGGGGCTCGGTTGCGTTTTTCGTCTGTGCTTGGTTTTTTACAAGCGGCTTAAAGATCTATGTTGACCCGACGTACACGGTCTGGCTCCTCTCTTTCCTGTCTTTTGCGGCGTTGTCCTATTTTTGGGCGGAATCCTCGGACCATGTGGTGAATATCCTGAAGTCGCTTGTGGTAAGGCTTGTGATCCTGCTTTTGATCCGTTCCGCCATTCGATCCAAAGGTGACCTGCACAAGCTTTTGGTTTGTGTTGCCGGGGCTGCCGTGGTCAATTCCTTTTATTTGCTGATCAACAGCTTTGAGGAGTTGACTGCCGATACCGACAGCGAGATCGGCAATCGATTGGGCACCGACGGTGACTGGAACGCCAACGCCATTGGTATGCTCGTTGCCATTGCTGCGCTGCTCTTTTTGTACTTTTACCAAAAAAATACCAAGCCCGTAAAAAAAATTACTTGCGTTTTGCTGGTTGCGGCGATGATCGTAATTGCCCTGTTGACCGGCTCCAGAAAAGCGTTTATTATCGTGCTGGGCGGTACCATCGGTTATTTGCTTCTCACAAACAAGGGGAAGCGATTCAGAACTCTTTTGTTTGCCGCCGCCTTCGTATGGGTGCTGTTTTATATCGCGATGGAAACGGAGTTTTTCTATTCCATCATCGGTAACCGAATCGACGGCTTTCTGTCGCTTATAACCGGAAAAGGTGAGGCGGACAGCAGCTCCACCCTGAGAGAAAAGCTGATCGCGGGAGCAATTGAAGTGTGGAAGGAATATCCGGACGTTGGCTGCGGACTGGGATGCTATCAGTTGTTTTCCGTAGGGTTTGCGGGAAGGGAAATGTACGCTCACAACAACTACGTGGAACTTTTGGCCGACCTTGGCATCGTCGGCACAATGATCTACTACAGCGGTCCGATGCTACTTCTCGTTTCGCTGCTCAGAAAGTTGAAAAACAAGGAGAACGAGGGAAGACTGTTTTTAACCTTGATTGTGGTGATCCTTGTACTTGACTTTGCTTGCGTGTCATATACAGACTTTCTGTTCTCGCTGGTATATATGGCAGCATTTTCGTATATTTCAATGAAATCTAAGAAGGAGAAAGAAGAATGATATCACCGATGATGAAACGTATATTTTGGGCGCTTGATCGCAGAGGCTTCTTCCATATCCTGCCGGATAAAACCTACATTAAACTTCGCTTTCAGATTCAAATGGGAAGAAAACTAGATCTGAAAAATCCCAAGTCTATGAATGAAAAATTGCAGTGGATGAAGCTCTACGACCGCGATCCGAAATACACCGTAATGGTGGATAAGCTGTTGGTTCGCGATTACATTGCAAAAAAAATCGGCGAAGAATACTTGATTCCGCTACTGGGTGTTTGGGATGATCCGAATAAAATAGATTTTGATTCTCTTCCCGAAAAATTTGTATTAAAGTGCAATCACAATTCCGGGCTTGGTATGTGTATTTGCAAGGATAAAAGTCGCCTCGACGTCGAAAAGGTGCGAAAGGAACTTCGCAAGGGAATCCGTCAGAACTATTATTTAACCGGTCGCGAATGGCCGTATAAAAACGTACCTCGACGTATCATTTGTGAGCAATATATGACCGACGGTATATCCGGCTCTGAGAGCGAGGGCCTTACTGATTACAAGTTTTATTGCTTTGGCGGTAGGGTGGACTACGTTGTGGTTTGTATTGACAGACACTTGAACGATCCGAAATTTTATTTCTTTGACCGCGAATGGAAGCTTCAGCGCTTGAATGCGCGCGGAAAAGCTGCACCTGCCGATTTTACTCTTCGCAAGCCTGCTTGTATGGACAAAATGTTCGACCTCGCATCCGAGCTTTCAAAGGATCTGTACTTTGTCCGTGTGGATTTATACGAATGCGGAGGAAAAATTTATTTTGGTGAATTGACCTTTTTCCCCGATAGCGGCTATGATTCCAATCGATTGAGAGAAACCGATGAGCTTTTGGGTGAGCTGATCGATCTGACAAAAGCAAAGGGGAAGTCGTAAGAAAGGGAAATCATTGAACGAAACGTTTGCAAGGAGATGAATATGTATTTGTTGATCGGTGCGGATCTGGTTCCGACAAAATCCAACTACGAGCTTTTTGAAACGGGGGATATCGACACACTTTTGGGGAAAGAATTGAAAAAGTGCATTTGGGAAGCCGAATACAAAATTTTCAATCTTGAGGTACCCCTGACCGATGCGGAAAGACCGATTCCGAAATGCGGTCCCAATTTGATTGCCCCTACAAGAACAATCGCTTTTTATAAAAAGATCGGGGTAAATGCTCTAACCCTTGCCAACAATCACATTTTGGATCAGGGCACGTGCGGTCTGGAATCCACTTGCGAAACTCTGCGCGAGGCAGGAATTACGTGCTTTGGCGCGGGAAAAGACCTGAACAAAGCATCGGAACCGCACTATTTTGATTTTGCGGGGAAGCGGATCGGCGTTTACGCTTGCTGTGAGCACGAATTCGGTTTTGCCACGAAGCACTCCTCCGGCGCAAATCCCTTTGACCCGCTGGAATCTCTTGATCACGTTTGTGAAATGAAAGCAGCGTGCGACTATGCCATCGTTTTATATCATGGCGGAAGGGAAAACTATCGGTATCCCTCGCCGAATCTTCAGAAAACTTGTCGTAAAATTGTGGAAAAGGGTGCCGATTTGGTCGTGTGTCAGCACAGTCATTGTATCGGATGTGAAGAAAAGTATCAAAGCGGTACCATCGTTTACGGGCAAGGAAATTTTCTGTTTGACAGAAGCAGTCGCGAATGCTGGCAGACCTCTCTGCTCGTTTCCTTAAACGAAAGGCTTGAGGTGTCTTATATTCCCCTGAAAAAAGCGGGAAATGCCGTAAGGCTTGCCCAAGGTATGGATGCCGAAGAGATCCTTGCCGCATTTGCAAAGAGAAGCGAGGAAATTCTGTGCGACGGCTTTGTGGAAGAAAAGTACGCAGAACTATCCTCGGAGCAATTGAATTTTTATCTATATAATTTTTCCGGAATGAAACCGGGCTTTTTCTATCGGGCTTTGAATAAGCTTTGCGGGCACCGTCTGACCCCGTGGCTTTTGAAAAAGAAATATACGAAAGAAAGAATTTTATCCTTACAAAACCATATTGAATGCGAAGCCCATCGCGAAGTGATTCTTTATGGTTTGAAAAACGAAAAGTAACAGAGGTTTTGTTTTGAACGAGAACGTAAACAAAAAAGTCGGCAAGGCGACTCTTTGGTCTTCGATTACAGAGATCATGGCAAAATTGATCTCGCCCATCGTGAATATTGCGTTGGCCAGATTGTTGCTTCCCGAGGCTTTCGGAATCGTGGCAACCATTACCATGGTGATCAGCTTTGCAGAAGTATTTACCGATGCCGGCTTTCAGAAGTACCTGATCCAGCACGATTTTCCTGACGAGGATGAGCTAAATCGCAGTACAAACGTTGCGTTTTGGACGAATTTAAGCGTATCGCTCTTTGCTTGCGGCGCAATCTATATTTTTCGGGATAAAATTGCCGATCTTGTTGGAAATCCAGACCTAGGAGCTTCGATCAGCATCGCCTCTTTGTTGATTGTTTTGCACGCTTTTTCCAGCATACAAATGGCTCGTTACAAAAGAGAGCTGGATTTTAAAACCTTGTTTTTCACAAGGATTGGCACAACGCTGATCCCTCTTTTCGTTACGATCCCCCTGGCAGTCGTTTTGCGGAATTATTGGGCGCTTTTGATCGGCAATTTTGCAAGCCAGATCTTCAATGCGGTCGTTCTGACCGTCAAATCAAAGTGGAAGATCAGATTCCGTTTTGAGTTTTCTCTGTTTAAAAAAATGTTTTCCTTTAGTTTTTGGACCTTGCTGGAAAGCATTTCTATTTGGTTAACCTCCAATCTGGATATTTTCATTGTCGGCAGCTGTTTGACCTCCCATTTTTTGGGCTTGTATAAGACGTCTATGGCAACCATCGGTTCCTATCTGGGACTGATTACTTCCGCTCTTACTCCCGTTTTGTTTTCCGCCCTGTCCCGCCATCAGAAGAACGATGCGGAATTTCAGGCTACCTATTACTCGTTCCAACGGTTGACCTCCATTCTCGTTGTTCCCATGGGTGTTGGCATCTTTCTGTTCAGCGATTTTGTTACGATCGTTTTGCTCGGCGAAAATTGGATGGAGGCCAGCGGCTTTATCGGCTGGTGGGGATTGACCGGCGCTTTTACCATCATCCTTTCCCACTTTTCCAGCGAAGTCATACGAAGCAAGGGAAAGCCGTTGCTCTCTTTTTTGATCCAGATCTCACACATTGCGTTTTTAGCACCCGTTTTGCTTATATTTAAAGACTACGGTTTTGAAACGCTGTATATTGCCCGTTCGTTGCTGCGAATTGAGCTGATGCTGGCGGCGCTGATCGTTTTGACCGTGGTATTCAAATTTAAAGCAGGGAAGATCTTTGCAAATATTATGCCCTCCGTTTTGGCATCCCTCGTAATGGGTTGCACTGGCTATTTCTTGCTGAAGGTCAGTCACAATTTCCTGTGGCAATGTGTTTCCATCGTTATCTGTATCGTCGTTTATTTTGCATTTTTGCTTGGTGTATTTCCAAGCATCCGTCGGGATTTGTTTAAAACCCCGTTCGTTGACAAATTAATGAATAAAATAAAACCGACACGATAAAGCAGTGAATAAGAAAGGAGACCCCGATGGATCAAGGAACAACTCAAATACTTTTTCCATTGCTTCGTTCTGCGATCTGTGGGGAAAAACTGACAGAAGAAGAACGAAACACCTTTTCCCCGGAGCTTCTTCCGGAACTGCTTGCTATGGCGGAAAAGCACGATCTGGCGCATCTTTTGGCGTATTCCTTGAAGCAAAACGGGCTTTTGCCCGCAGAAAACAAACAGCTCGATCAGGCTATTTTGAAGGCGGTTTTTCGTTACGAGCGCTTGAATTACGAGTATGAACGGCTTTGCGCCGCTTTGGAAGAAGCGAAGATCCCCTTTCTTCCCCTGAAGGGCTCCATCCTGCGCGACTTCTATCCCGAGCCCTGGATGAGAACCAGCTGCGACATTGACATTCTCGTGCACGAAGAGGATCTGGAAAAAGCAATTGCATTCCTTACTGAAAAACTTGGATGCGAATATAAATGCAAAAATTCTCACGACGTTTCTTTGTTTACCAAAAGCGGCATACACGTAGAATTGCACTACAGCCTTTTAGAGGACAATATCTTCAAAGTCCCCTCCGAGATGCTTGAAAAGGTTTGGAACACGGCAGTCAATCGCGAAAACTTCGCCTATTGGTACGAGATGCCTGATGAAACGTTCTATTTCTACCATATCACACACATGGCAAAGCATTTTGAAAGCGGCGGATGCGGTATTCGACCATTCGTTGACCTTTGGGTTTTGAATCATCTTGTTAAATTCGACAAGGCAAAACGCGAAGACTTGCTTCAAAAAGGGAAAATGTCAGTTTTTGCATCAAAAGCAGAATCACTTTCTGAAATTTGGCTTGGAAACAAATGCCATACGCAAATTACACGTCAGATGGAACATTATATTTTGAGCGGCGGTTTGTACGGAACTAACGAAAATCGGATTGTGATACAACAGCAAAAAAAAGGCGGGAAATTCAAGTATGCAATGTCAAAAATCTTTCTTTCCTACGACGAGATCAGATTTCACTACCCCATTCTCGAAAAGCACAAATGGCTCACACCTTTGATGCAAATGCGGCGTTGGGGCAAACTCATTTTTTGCGGGCATCTGAAACGTTCTGTGAAAGAATTAAACTACAGCCAAAACATATCATCAGATAAGTCAAACGAAACAAAAAATTTTTTATTAAATATAGGATTGTAACTTTCACTGCCAAATAAAAGGCCACACAGCAGAAAAGGACTATGACAAAAAAATGTCATAGTCCTTTTTGTGTTGCGCGGAGAAATCGTTAAATTTCAGTATTTCTTATGCAAAGAATCATGCCTTTTATAATCATGACATTGTCCGTGATTTTATAAACGGGATTAACATACTGAGGATTATAGGAGGAACTGTCATTACGTTTTAAGGTTAAATTTCCATCTTGGACGCTCCACGAGTATTCTACTAAATTATTGGAAAACGTATTGGTATAGGTTTCAAGATATTCCCCGTCAGGAAGAAAAGCTACTTGGTCGTTATTACTACCAATAATGAGGGAATAAGCATCCCATAACCCAATAACCCAGGATGAAATTTCTGCATCGTTTTTCATTTGGAACACATCACCGCGTTGGTGCACATATTGAAAAATATGATTCAAATTATTTCTATCACGGAGGAGACTCGATGCGGAAGAGTTTTCCAAGGCATCAATGATATATTGATCCATTTTTTCTATTGCCGCGGGTTTGCAATCATCAAACACAATGCCTTCGAAATCATTAATTTCATTCACCACGGCATATATGGCAAGATACTCATCTGTATTGTAATTTGCTAAAACAGAAGGATCCATCGAGATCGAGAAGATTTGCTCTTCAATAAAAAGAGGTTCCAGCCCGAGCCAATGGGTGCCAATCGATTCAATGCGACCAAATAAGTAGGTTGCTTTTCCAATATGAATTTGAGCACGAGCCATATTATCAAGACTATCTACCAAGTCGTTGATTGAAATGAATTCCAGTTTTTCTTCTTTTGTTACTCTGTTGTTTTCTTTTGTGTTGTAATCTGTCGTTTTGTTTGATTCAGGTTTGGTATTTTCGGAACTATCGTTATCTTTTGCTGCGCCGCAAAACTTACAAAAAATTGCCTCTTTTTCAATGCCTGCCCCGCAATTCAAACAAGGCTCTTCCTTTGCTGAATAGCCACAAGCAACAAGAGGGAGCATTAAAACAAGAGTCAGCATGAAAGCTATAAATTTTTTCATCGTTTTACTCCTTATACAAAATTGGATAACCCATTATACCCCCATCCCCTAAAAAATGCAATATTATTCCAATAATACGATTTTATCGTAAATTGTATAAAACATATTGACAAGAGCGTTTGAGTAAACTTTTAGCCGTCAAATCCATTTTGTTTTTCGCCATCGTCTTTTTCCTTTTCTTGAAAAAACTAATTCTCCTTTGGGCGCAAGGTCCGTCGATAGCAGCGATAGCAGATGCACTGCGCAACGCCGGAAAGCGCCCACGAAACAGGATAGCACAAAAGAAGCAACGCGTAATCGTATGCAATCTCGCCGGTTCTGAATGTGAAAAATACACACGTAATCCATAAAATTCGAGGAATACAAACACACAGTATATTCAATGCGGAGGACACAGTCGTCTTTCCAAGTCCCCGAAGAAAAGCAATGCAAATTTCAGGAAAAACATACAAAATATAGGTGCAGCAAACGATATGGATTCGTACAGCTCCCAATGCCAGAACCTGATCTTGATCGGCAAACAGTTTCATCACGTATTCGGCAATCGGATACAAAACCACGCCTACCAAGGCAAAAAACACAAGAGAAATCAGCATCGCTATACGCCACAAACGATCAATCCGACGAAAATTCTGCGCTCCGTAATTTTGAGCTACAAAGCTGACACAGGCGGCGCAAAAACCCGCAATCACCTGATACAGTATGGTCTCAACGTTATGAGACGAGGAATCAGCCGCCAAAACAGTTGCGCCAAGCGTATTTAACGCCGACACGATAATTACCTTCGGAATACTGAACATGATACTGTTGAGCCCACTGGGAATTCCAACCGATGCAATCGACAGAACTTCTTTTCCAAGCGAAAGACGGGATATACGAAGGCGATATTCTCCTCTTGGAGAGAACAGAATCCAAAGAACCGCCATAGCCGAAAGGTAATACGCGGCAACAGTCGCCAAAGCAACTCCCGTCGAATCCAGATGAAAATAATACACCAGAAAAAAATTCATCGCAACGTTGACAAGTCCGGTTACCAACAGAATATACATGGGACGCTTGGTATCTCCGTGCGAACGAAGGATACTTGCTCCGAAATTATACACGATGCTGCCCGTTTGCCCCAGAAAAATAATCTTCATATAAAGCGCAGCTTCCTCAATTACCTCCGCAGGCGCACCGATCCATTCAAGCAGCGGACGAGAAAACAACAAGCCGAACACTCCGATTCCGACACCGCAAAGAACCGCGAGAATCACGGAAGTATGCATGGCTCGACGAAGTTCTTCTTCCCTCTTAGCGCCAAATAATCGGGCGCAAACCACGTTGACACCTACACCGAGCCCTATAAACAAATTCAAGCACAAACCGGTAACGGAGGTCGTGGCGCCAACTGCCGCAAGAGACTTGGTAGAGTCCTGAGCAAAATTTCCCACCACCATCATATCCGCAACCTGATAAAACTGCTGAAAGAGATTCGTAAGAATAATCGGTATTGCAAATATAAGCATTTTTTTCAAAATAGATCCTTGGGTCAAATCCATTTTGTTTTTCACAAAAGCCGTATGAATCCCTCCTCGTTTTTTATCTCTCGACATTGTATCACAAAAAAACGGAAAAAACACGTTTTTTATATATTTATCTTTAAAAACTCAATTTTTTTAAAAAAGAAAACTGCAGAACAAAGCACAAGGTCTTTGCACTGCAGTTTTTTTATTAAGTCGGATTCGCTTCGAGAGCGAATTTTCTTGCTTCTTTCTTACGGAAATAAATATAAGAGCTGATTTGAGCCGTCGCGGAAAGCAACCAAGAAACGGGATAGCACCAAAGAAGCATCAAATAGTCGTGAGCAGGCACTCCGTTGATCAGAAGCGGGTAAATAAAGAACATCCAGATCAAACGAGGTCCGCAAATAAAAGCAACGTTTAAAATACTTTTTGCCTTGGACGTATGCCGCTTCGTGGATATTTGCGCCGATGGAGGTACCGCTTCTGCCGATTTGATTGGCAATGATGTTTTCGTGCTTGGTGCGCAATTCTCTTACCAGATTTACGATCTCCACAGCAAAATCCATGGATAAATTTCTAAGCTTTGATTCAGACATATTCACACCTTCTATCAAACCAAGAATAGCAAAAAACGTCTGCTTTGTAAAGTGATGTTTGCCCTGTCGGGCAAGTGATGCAGTGCTATCACACTGTGATGTATTGCGCCTATGGCGCAAAGTGATGTGATGTGTTCCAACCAACGCGCGAAGCGCACATCACGTCCGAAGGACGCATCACGCACGCAGTGCGCATCACGTTCCCGTAGGGAACACATCGTTCCAAAAAGAAAAACCATCCGATTGGATGGTTTTCTTTTTGGCAAGTTGCACCGAAAAAATTATCTTTGCTTAAAAAGCTTTGGTCATTTTTTCGTTTTTACCAAAAGCGGCTGCGAGGGATGGGGGTGTCCAGCCAGTCATTTCTCAGGCACAGGTTCATAAACGCCGAAATGCTGAAGCACTGAGCGCAGGTACCGCGAGGTTCTTTTTCTGCCCACGCTACGTATTCCATAAAGCTGCCGGTTTTGTAGTCCTCCATCGTTCCCTGTGCATTGGCATTGATTTTTTTGGGAATTACGATGGCACCGGCAAGATGTGTAGCATCCTGCTTCATATCGCTTTTGCCCAGGACTTTTTCTCGGGCCATAAAATAAAACGTAGATGCAAAGGGCCAGGACGCCCGATTATGATAAATACCGGGGTTCTCCTCCACAAAAGGATAGAACAAAGTAACTCCGGTATCGGATATTTGCAAGGTATCTGCCGCCAAAGCTTTGACGGCATCTTCTCCGGTGACAACGTCCGCCAAAATGCAATAGGCTGCGCCCAACGCCTCACAGCGCAGCTCCGGTGTGCCGTCCTTGTGCATAAAATAGGTAAAGCTGCCATTCGGCAACCGCAGGTGATCCCGAATGGCTTTGCGCAGCCGATCGGCTTTTTTCTGCCATTTCACGGACTCTTCTTCCCGTCCCAGCGCCCGGGCAGCGTACGCCATAACGTCCATCCCCCGAACGTAGAGCGCATTGACGGAAGGCGTCTTGATCCATACCGCCTTATTGCGCTCGGTCTGCTTATCCAAGCCTTCCAGAGCGAAGGGATAACCGTTCCAACCCACGTCGATAAAGGATGCCTGTCCGAAATACAGCCCGTCAGACTCATCATAGAACGGTTTGTAAATATAGTCGAAGAAAATATTTCCCATGCCGTACAGCCACGCCCAGTCCATACGGTCGCCGTACAGATCAAACAGATCTCCGGCCGTCCAAAGCCAGCCCACGTCCTGCCCCGTGCGATTCAGTGCCGGAGACATATGATAGCGGTTGCAAAACTCCCGACTGTCGGGCTGCCACACGTTCATATGCAAAGGGATACTTTTTTCGCAATTCTGAAGCTCCCAGCCCTCGGGACACATAAAGCCGATATTGAGCCGCGCCAGAACGTAACTGCGGATCTGATTTTTCATCACCTCCGGGTATAGCCGATTAAAGGCAAGCAGACCGCAAGCCACCGTATCTTGACCAAAGAGCATATCGTACCAGCCGCCTCTGCCACCGGCAGTGAAATACTCGCCGCCGTAAGGGCAAGGTCTGATGTTGGATTCGCCCTCAAACACCGCAAGATCCCACGCTAGTTTAAGATTTTCGGGCATATCCGTTTTCATCTTGATCCCGATCCGCGGCGAAAAATCCTTCGGAATCGGTTTGAAATCCTGCATTTTTGAAAAGATTTCGTTCAAAAAAATTTGATCTTCCTTTTTCATAGAGAACCCTCCTTAGTCCAATTTCGACATAAGCTGTAAGATTCGCCGTACCGAGGCGATCACAGCCCCCCGATCCAGCCTGCCGTTGTCCATAAGCATCACGGGGTCGGTATCTTTGGGATCTGCCGTGTAGCTGCCCGGGCCGCTTTCCGGCATTTTTACATCTGAGCCGGCATGCACCTCATCCTCTAGCTTTTGGGTGGTCCACCAATCGGTCATAACCACCCCGTCAAAGCCCCACTCACCGCGAAGAATTCCGTTGATCGCCTCCCAATTTGCGCTACTGTGCACACCGTTGACCGGATTATAGGCAGTCATCAGCGCCCAGGGCTTTGCCTTTTTTATACAGATTTCAAAACCGCGGAGATATATCTCGCGCAAGGCTCTTTGGGACACACGGCTATCACAGCTCCGACGGCCGTTTTCCCGATTGTTGCAACAGTAGTGCTTGACCGTTGCGGCGATTTTTTGCGATTGGACCCCCATGACGCAAGACGCCGCCATAAGTCCCGTGGTCAAGGGATCCTCGGAATAATACTCAAAGTTTCTGCCGCCCATGGGATTCCGTTGGATATTCAGGCCGGGAGCAAGCCAGATGCCCATATTATTTTCTTTTACTTCCTCTCCCAAAAGCTTGCCCAACCGCTTTACAAGGGGCAGATTCCAGGTCTGCGCCACGGCGGTCTCGCAGGGCAGAAAAGTCGTTCGCACACCTCGGTCGGGTCGGGCACGGACGCCCATAGGACCGTCCGTGGTGGGAATCAGGGGCAGCTTCTTCTTATCCTTGGAGTTATACCGGACGGGAACGCCGATACCACCGGTAAGAGAAACGTTGTTCATGGGGTGACCGTAAAGCATAGCAGCCAGATCTTCGTCATTCAAGGTAGCAATAAATTCTTCCAGCCGCCCGTCCTGCAAGGCTTCCGCCAGAGAGAAGGCATTTTCACTTTTTTCCGCCTTCAACCGACTGCGGCGGACCGGATGCGGTATTGACGGAGGTGCAGGCAGCGTTTCATAGCTGCCGTCAGCACAAAGCCGCGCAGGCAGATCCTTGGGAGCCATATAGGGGCGGCATTTCTTGCAGATCATATTTTCCGCCAGAGTAAAATCCAGAGCCTTTTCCGTATCCCGTACGTTGGCGCCTACCAGAACCGTATAAGTGCCCTGTTCCAGAATAAATGCTCCTTCCAAAATCTTACCCAAATCGTCAAAGGAGCCAAACTCCCGAATATCAAAACGAAGTTTCAGGATCCGGCTTTCGCCGGGCCTCAATTCCCCCGACTTTCTAAAGGCAGTCAGCACCTTTTTCGCCTTACCCAGTTTTCCCCGGGGAGCCGCAAGATAGGCTTGTACCACCTCTTTACCGGGGAACTTACCGGTATTTTTCACCAGTACTTCCAGCTTCACCGTGTTCTTTTCCAAAGCGGCGGAAATTGTCTTCATATCGAAGGCGGTATATCCCAAGCCAAAGCCAAAGGGGTACGCCACCTTCTCCGGGGCAAAGGTCTCAAAATACCGATAGCCAACGAAAATATCCTCGGTGTAGTTTACGTAATCTTTTTCTTTGTGAAAACCTTCTGTGGTAGGATAGTCGGAAAGCTCCCATGCCAAGGTGTGCTGCAGGTGGCCCGAAGGATACGCTTTGCCCAGCAGAAGATCCGTCAGGGCTTCGCCGGCAATGCCGCCCCCGTAAAGGGGATACAAAATGGCGTTTGCCCGACGGTATTCTCTCGTAGATACGGGGCCGCAGGAATTGATCACAACGATCACCTTGGAAAAATCCCTGTAAAGTCGGTCCAGAAGGACCTGTTCCTCATCCCACAGGTAGAAATCCCCCTTTTGCCCATTTCGGTCGCCGCTGTCATCCCCCTCAGAGGAGAATCGGGAAACACAAAAGATCGCCACGCCGCAGGTGGCAACCGCCTTTTGATACAGATCCTCCGGCAGTACCGGAAGCGGCATATGGAAATTCCGCCGCCAAACTACAGGGCCTGCGGTTTGAGTCTCAAAATCCGCTCGCTGTATCTTTTCCGTTTGGTTTACGTAATACTCTGCCGTATCCGGAAAGAATTCGATCTCTCCCCTTTGGGCAGCTGCCTGCAAGCCCTGTGCCAACGTGATCTCCCGATCCGGGAACACCTCGGCGCTTCCACCGCCGCCAAAGAGAAATTCTCCTGCACCGATGCCGAACAGACAAACCTTACTGCCCTTTTTCAGCGGCAAAACACCGTCATTTTTCAGCAATACCGTTCCTTCCACAGCCGCTTCCTTGGCAAGGCGCCAATGGGAAGGCGAGCAAGTGGCAAAGGTTCTGTTCTTCCCCAGCGGCAATACCGGCTGGTAAAAAAATCTTGCAAATCTGGAAAGCTCCATAATACCTCCTCCGGTTATCACAGTCTCTTTCGGTCCGATTTATCCTTGTCACTTGATTATAGAGTTAAATTATGCTATTATTCTAGAGAATACGTGTTATTTTATAGTAAAAATGTGTGGAGTTGTTTTTATGAAGCCCTTTTATGAACAGCAAAAACCAGTACGGATCAACCATCAATCCCAATTGGATTTTCCGCTGCACCTGCATAACGCAGTGGAAATCATTTATGTTTTGAAAGGCAGCTCCGTTGCCTGCTGCGAGGCTCAGCGGTTTGCTTTGGGTCCGGGCGATCTGTTTGTTGCCTTTCCCAATCAGATCCACGGCTATGAAAAGACCGAGGATTTTGACGGCTACGTGCTCGTCGTTACAGCCGAAAACCTTTCCGTCTTCAAATCAATTTTAGAAGAATATCAACCGACAACGCCGCATCTCCACCCTACCGATGAAGATGCACAGAATTTCGCCGCATTGTTCCGCTTGATGCACTCAGACCGGAACACCTCTTCCCTTGCCCTGCTGCAGGGCTATGGACAGGTACTGTTTTCCAAGCTCCTGCCCTTGATTACATTGGTACGCAAAGTCTCAACCGGAGATGCCTTGCAGGCCGTTCTGTATTACATCGGCAGCCACTACACCGAACCCATTACCCGGAAAGAGATCGCCCGAGCCGTCGGCTACAGCGAAAGTCACGTTTCTCATATGATCTCCCAATCCCTGGGTACTACCCTATCGGGCTATATTACCATGCTTCGGATGGACGAAGCGCGGAGGCTCCTGCGGGAGACCACACTTTCCGTTGGGCAGATCGCTATGTCCCTGGGCTTTTCCTCCGTTCGTAGCTTTAACCGCTTTTTTATGCTGCAAATGTACCAAACGCCCACCGCCTACCGCAAGCAGATCCGCAAGGACCCCACTTGATTTCCTTGCCTTTCTTATCAAAAATCCAATGTGCGGAAAAATGTGTGGACGGTTTGCCGTTAACAACGGAGAAGGAGATTACCTGCGCGACGGCGACGTGGGCGGTGGACAGTATCTAAATGCTTGCGTTTGGTTTGAAACCCTTACCGGTCTAAGCTGCATCGGAAATACCTTCCGTCCCGTGTATAAATTGGAGGATAAGAAATATCTCCTCAGTGAAGAAATGATCGAAGTTCTCCAAAACGCTGCCCATCAGGCTGTCAAAGAACTGACCTCCAACCGGTAAAAAGAACTTTTGGAGCCATGAAAAGCAGACCGGCATAAAAGAAAAACACACCAAAAAGAAAAGCCGCACCTTGTGCGACTTTCAAGCGTTATTATTTTGTTTTGCGGTTCTGCAAGAGGCAATCAGCATCACGCGGATGGAGGTGCATTGATCCGAAAGCGCTTTGTATCTTGCTTCGTCAATATAATTCGTTCGGTGTAAAAGTTCCAGCCAATAGCCCGTTTCGCTAGCTTCTTTCAGGGCAATTTCAAGCTTGGAAACAAAATCTTTTTTGCCTTGGGCGTATGCCGCTTCGTGGATATTTGCGCCGATGGAGGTACCGCTTCTGCCGATCTGATTGGCAATGACGTTTTCGTACTTGCCCGATCACGCGTACGACAATGATAAAGATCCGGATTGTAACGCGTGCGGCTATGCGAGGTTCACCCCCGGTGATGTAGACGGAGTGGAGGGTGTTACGCTGCATGACGTAATTCATTTGCTGTATCACTTCAATTTCCCCAACAGGTATCCTGTGAACCAGCCGGTTGACTTTGACGGAAGCGAAAAAGTAGACCTGGACGATGCCATCTACTTCCTGTTCCACGTCAACTTCCCCGAAGACTACCCCTTACACTAACCCCATAAACCACCCAAAAGGAGAGGGATCCCCCCTCTCCTTTTACTTTTGCTGTCCTACAATGGACTGAAAACCCGCCCGATTCTGCACACCGAAATCTGACCTTTTGTTGACAAAATCGGTGGAAAAGGCTAAAATAACTTACATCTGCAAAGGAGGCTTAGGATGTTGAAAACTGATCTCAAAGAAACATCGGAAACGATCAAACAAATTCCCCCGCACGCGCGATCCACGAAAGATTGCCGAAAAAAACGCTTGCTACGCATAGTCCTTGCATGTTTTCTGCTACTGCTTCTGCTCTCGTCTGCCGTTTCCTGCAATGCAGACCTTGCCCCCGTTCAAACCCTCGGGGAAGCACCGACAAAGGAAGTCAAAACGGAAGCCGAGCCGAATCCCTTGGCAAAACCCTATCGCGTTTACCGCTGTGACGACGGCTCCGTTCTCTCCTCTTACAGACAAAAACGCGCAGAAGATTTAGAAAAAGTTGCAAAGGGGTTTGAAAAAGAGGGGTACACCCTTTATTCCGAATCCGAGATCGGAGGCAATCTTGCGAAAACCTACGTCAAGGACTCCGCCCTCGCCCATCTTTATTACCATCCCACCGGCAAAGAATTGAACGTGGTCCTCTCCTCCTCCGCCGCAGACACCCTACCACCTTCAAAGCCGGAAAAAACAGACGGTGACGTTCCCTGTACCGTGACCCAATTGAACCAAAGCTCCACGAATTACAACGGAATGGGCTACGTGATTCAGCTGAAGGACGGTTCCTTCATCATCTATGACGGCGGCTTTTTGGATCGTGCAGACGAGCTTCTCGACACGCTTTCCGATCTGGCGGGCGGGGAAAAGCCCCTTGTACGCGCGTGGGTACTGACCCATCTGCACAACGACCATTACGAAGCCTTTCTTGCCGTTTCGGGAAAGGAAAATCTTCGGGATCTTCTTACCGTGGAGCATATTATCTACTCTCCCCTTCCTCTGGAAAATCCGGGCAATGACAGAGACGACACCCGGTGGCGGATCGAGCTTTTTGATAAAATTGCCCCGCGTTTTGAAGGCGCAAAAGTGGTCTATGCCCACACGGGAATGAAATTCACCTTCTGCAATTTGGAAATGGAGATCCTCTACACCCCCGAAAGCCTTTACAAAAATCTGTTTTCCCCCGAGGGTTTTAACAACAGCTCCATCCTTTCCCGTCTGCGAGATGAAAACGGCTCCATCCTCTTTACCGGTGACATTGCCGCCCTTGGTTCAAACCTTTCCGTCCGACTCTACGGGGATTCTCTTGCCTCTGATATGGTGCAAATGTCCCATCACGGTGTGGAATCCTGCCCCCTCGCCTTCTACGAAAAGGTTCAGGCAAACACCCTCTGGTATCCCTGCTCTTACAGCCTGTACGCATCCGATCGCAACAAAGCACTTCGGGATGCGGTAGCCGCCTTCCCTACAACAAAAGAAATTCTCATCGCAGGCAACGGCAGGGCAACCCGCCCCTTCCCAAAAAACTGAACCAACAAAAAAGGCGCCGAAATCGGCACCGTTGGCAAAATACTTTGCAGGGCGACTTCATGTTTCATGCACCGCAAGGTGCGCTTCATTCCAAAAAGAAAAACCATCCGATTGGATGGTTTTCTTGTTGGTTGCAGGTGGAACCCCTACCACACGACCTCCGGGTTATCGCTTCGCGCCACTTTGCGGAAATCGAGAAAACGATATGTTATAAAATACCACAGCACGACTACGTGGAAGCTACCAAGGTTGTATTGGAACCTCTCAGTCTCTTCTCGGCCAACCGAAATCTGTGGAGGAAATTGCGGATTACATCGATGCGGATATCGTGGAAGACTAAAAATTATGTAGCCAACATATTGATTTTTGAAAAATCCTCTGCTATTATGGTAGGGGATTTTCCTAATTTTTACAAAAGAAGAGAGGCTTTTATTATGGAAGAAAAAGTTTTAATTAGGGGAATGTTTTCGAAATTCAATATTTTTTCAATTATTTTGATTGCATTCGGACTTTTTGGAGCAATAGGCGGTTTCAGTTCATTTTCCATGGGCGATGAAACAGGGATTTTAGCCGGTATTGTTTTTGTGGCAGTAGGTTTTGGTGGTGCAGCGTTCTTTTACTATTTGCTTAATAGATGCGAAATCACTGTCACTGATAAGAGAGTATACGGCAAAGCGGCTTTTGGCAGAAGTGTAAATCTCCCCTTTGATATGATTTCTTCTGTTGGCACCGCTTCTCCCAAGGGGATTGGCGTAGCTACGTCTTCCGGTAGAATTACCTTTTATTATTGCTTAAATAGCCAAGAGGTATTTAATGTTATCTCAAATGTTCTGCTTGAAAGACAAGGAAAAGTAACTGCGCAAGTTGTTAAAAATGAGGTTATTTCGAGTAGCAATGCAGACGAAATCAAAAAATACAAAGATTTGCTTGATAGTGGAGTAATCACTCAAGAAGAATTTGATGCTAAGAAAAAGC
>JAZOSM010000067.1:0-3280 GCA_045657125.1 Eubacteriales bacterium | reverse complement strand
CATGGTAGGCGCAACTGTTGCCGTAGCCGTAGAAATCTCCATGGCTCTGAACAAGTAAGATTTTTCAAGGCTTTTTCCGCTCTTGTAAAAAACCTATCTTGTAAAACACAATCAAATAAGTTGGACACATCATTTTGGATTTTTCCATTGTGATGTGTCCAATTTTTTATGTTTATTTTTCCTAACACTATATAGCTTTGTTAAAAATGTGTCATTGCATGTCAGTAGTCATTTCGATTATAATACTCAGCAATCAAGTGCAACATTCATTTGACAAACAGAAAAAACTTATGTATATTGAAGGGAGAAAGCCGTTTGGGACAGAGATTTGATAGGAAACAGTTTTCGGTGGGCTAATTGGATGTCGTTTTTTACTTGGACTACATGTATGTTTTGCGTCAAAAAGCACGGAACAATCGTTGATCTTTTAATGACAAAAAACAAAAAAGCAGTTTTGGCGCATCCGAATTGCAAATGTATTTATGTCCCTATGAGAACAAAAATAGTTGGAACAGCAACGAATTCAGGTTATAACGGAGCAGATTCTATTTTGTTTTATTTAAAACGTCTGCCGGACTATTATATTTCCAAAGAAATTGCTGCAGATTATGGATGGGTAGGTAGCAAAGGCAATCTTGATACCATATTGCCTGAAAAAATGATTGGTGGCGACGTTTATCAAAATAAGGAGAGAAAACTTCCAAGTGTTCCGGGAGGAATTTGGTATGAAGCCGATATAAACTACGATGGAGGCTATCGCAATGGTCAAAGAATTTTATATTCAAACGATGGTTTGATATTTGTATCATACGATCACTACAAAACGTTTTACGAAATAACCCAATAGGAGAAAACTATGTACGAATTCAAAGAACAATACATAATCGACTTTTCAAACGTTAAATACTATTTGGATATGCATAAAGCGATTCAAAAGGCTTTGGATTTTCCCGACTATTACGGACAAAATTGGGATGCTTTTTGGGATTGCCTTACCGATATGGCAGGACAAACTGTTCGCATTGAAATTGTAGGGCTGGAAGTCATCAAGCAAAAATTTTCGGGAGAAGAAAAAATATTACTTGAAACATTAAAAGAATTTAAGCATTATCAAAATGACAAGTATGCAAGCAATATTGAAATCAAATATAACCTCGACGGTAAACAATATGTGATTGAATGATCGGTATGGGTATGTGCCCCATGGTAGGCGCAACTGTTGCAGTAGCCGTTGAAATCTCCATGGCTCTGAACAAGTAAGATCGATCTTATAGCAAAAAAAAAGAACTGCTCGATGAGCAGTTCTTTTTTTGCGCAGAGAAAATGCCCGACAAAAAAAGACTTGTCAAAAAAGCTTCTTCGGTGTAATATGGACTTGTCGAAATACCGCGATTTTGTTTGCATAAAAATCCTGCTGAATTTGCACGGAGAATGAAATGAGAAAATATTGCATTGCGGGCATACTTCTTGGGGTGATCGCTTTGATTGCCTTGATCTTGTATGCCGCTACGCCGAAGCTTACCTTGCCCGAAACGAAAGAAGAGCCTGAGACAAAGGAGAAAACGGAGCCGATTTTGGATCCCTACGCCGAGGAACTGGTAGAGGCGGGCTTTCCCGCTTCCTACGCGATTTTGTTGTCGCAGGTGCACGAGCAATATCCCGCGTGGACCTTTGAGCCTCTTCCCGTCACCGAGCTGAAGCCTGCGTACACTTGGCGCTACGTGATTTTGGAGGAAATGGAGCCCAGAAGAAATTTGGTTACTACGGGTACCTGGGCACCGGAGGGGGAGAACGCCCTCTACAGTCCGTATTACGATCAAAGTGACCCGACCTTGTACGATTCCGGCTGGCGGCAAGCGAGCCGAAACGCCGTGGAGTACTTTATGGATCCCCGTAATTTTCTCAATGAAGGCGATATTTTTATGTTTGAGACCCTCGCCTTCAATCCCGAAATACACACGGAAGAGGCGGTGGAGGAGGCTTTTGCGGGAACTTTTTTGGCGTCGGATCAGGGAACTGTGAACGGCACGGATTCCTATGCCTCTCTGATTTTTCGGAAAAGTCGGGAGTGTAATCTGAATCCCGTCTACGTTGCAAACCGCATTATTATGGAGCAAGGCACGGACGGTACCAATCCTCTTTCCGCAGGAACGCTGGGGGACGTGCTCTGGGACTATTACAGCGATCCGACGACCCGTGAGGCGAATACGAGCGGGAGCGGTACGATCATCTGGGGCGGACAGTACGATTCCGAAAGCTATACGAAGGAAGAGCTTCTGGAGCGAAACGGCTTCTACAACTTTTTCAATATGGGCGCCGCAGGCACGGGAAAATTTGCGATCTATATGAACGGCTCGAAGGAAGCGGAGCAGGAAGGCTGGACCACCAAGGAGGCGGCTCTTTGCGGAGGAATCGAAAAGCTTCGGGCAAAATACATCGACAATGATCAGTTTACCCCCTATTTTCAGAAATTCAACGTCCACCCCTCGTCCTCCAACAATTTTTGGGGACAGTATATGCAGGATATCTCCGGAGCACTCATCGGCGGACGCCGCGCTTACAGCGATTATCTGGAGGCAGGCTGTCTTGAGGATGCCCACCACTTCGTGATCCCCGTCTACGGCAATATGCCCGAGAGCAATTGCCCCGATCCTGCAGGGGGGCGGTCCTATTACAGCCCAAAAAGCTTGTTATAAAAAAGGTTTTGAGAAAGGCGCGATATGGAACGGATTCGAATGATGAGCCACAATTTGTGGAAATGCGATAACAATAAGCCCGCGGGGGAAGATAAGGGATACGACTGCTCTGCCGAGACTCGCTCCAAGGGCTTTGTCAAGCTGTACGGAGAAGTAGCTCCCGACGTCATCGACGCGGAGCTATAAAAAAACAAGACACTTCCAATTGGGAAGTGTCTTGTTTTATGGGATTTAATTTTTCAGGCCATCCAGCATTTCCACAAGCTTTTCCGACACGGCTTCTCCCGTGCCCTTGACAAATCGCATTTTGCCGGGCTCGTAGCCGCCCAGATCCATCGCCTCAGCGGAAGGAACGTAGCTGATATTGGCATTGGAGTAGGCGCAGAAGAAGGTTCTTGAGAAGGGGGAGTGCTCCTTTACGTACGCGCCCAAGGTATCGTGGAACTCACCGGGAACTGCGGCAAGGGCAAAATCACCTGAGGTAATTTCTTTTGTCTTTGCTTTTGAGCTGGAAACAAATTGTATCTCTTCCTCCATGGTGTTCCATTCTCCGCATTCGCGGCACTGTCCCGACCATTTGGATT
>JAZOSM010000066.1:0-2089 GCA_045657125.1 Eubacteriales bacterium | reverse complement strand
ACCTCGGTAAGCACTGCCGAGATACAGAAAATGTATAATAAGCTGAAGAAGGAGGGGCGTGTGAATCCAAATGAAAAGGACGGAAAAGGTCTTGCGAACGCCACGGTGCGCTCGATACATATGCTCCTGCATGAAGCGATGGACGGTGCGGTAAAGGAAGGTCTGATACCGAGCAATCCGACAGAGGGAACGACGATCCCTAAGCTCATCAAAACAAGCAAGCCTGTATTGCTTGAATCACAGCTTGCAATCTTTATGGAAGCAATAAACAGCGACGAACTGTGGCACGACTTGTTCTATATGGAGATCATGACAGGCATGCGACGGGGAGAGATCTGCGGACTGAAATGGTCGGATTTCGATAATGAACAGGGAGCGGTTATAATAGAAAGATCAGTGGCTTACAAAGAGAGCAATGCAGTCGAGGGAGACACGAAAACCGCAAACTCTGACAGAAAAATTATCCTACCGCCAAGCGTTGCCGAGATGCTGAGGGAGAGAAAAAAGAAAGCTCTTACAGAATGGATATTCCCAAAACCGGACTGCCCGGAAAAACCGATAAAACCCGATTCGGCGTATAATCAGTTAAAGTCAATACTGAAAGAAAAAGGACTTCCTAATATGAGATTCCACGATCTGCGACACACTTTTGCAACGCATGCTGCATCAAACGGTATCGATCCGAAGACGTTGGCGAGCCTGCTCGGACATGCGAAAGCAAGCTTTACGTTGGACGTTTATACACACGTAACGACCGATATGCAAAGAAACGCATCAGGTATCGTAGGTAACTTTATAACAGATATGTTCGGAGAGGAGTTGAAACCTTGGCAAGAAAACGAAAATCAGGCGACGGAACAATAAGGCTTCGAAAGGACGGAAGATGGGAAGGACGGATCGTTGTCGGATACGACGATAAGGGATTGCCGAAAACCAAAAACGTTCTTGCGAAAAGCAAAACCGAGTGTGCGGAAAAGCTCAAAAAACTAAAAGAAACGATCTATGTACATAGTTCTAAAAATACTTCGGATATGCCTTTCGGAGCTTGGATGGATTTCTGGTACCAGACCTACTGCAAGCCTGCACTCAAACCATACACGCAAACCACCTATGAGGAGAGAATATATAAACAGATCATTCCTAAAATCGGCGCAACTCCTCTCAATCAGATAACTACGGGCACACTCGAAAAATTCTACGCACATCTGAAAAGCGACGGAAGATTGATAAGGAGAGAACAGTATGGCTCGGGACTTTCCAATTCTGTAATCAGGAGCATACATTCCCATTGCAGAGCCGCACTTGAGAAAGCAAAAGCGGAAAATCTTATACGGAAAAATCCTGCAGAGCATTGCACCCTTCCGCAAAAGAAAAGCCCCGAGATCGAGGTTCTTGCTCCTGCAGAAATGCAGCGACTACTGATACAAGCAAAATATGAAACCGAAGCGTTCTACGTTATGTTCCTTCTCGATTTATCAACAGGACTACGGCGCGGAGAAGTGATAGGACTTAAGTGGGAGGATATTGACCTCGAAACAGGAGTATTAAATGTGGTCAGGCAGATACGGTACTCAAATGGGATATTAAAAATAGGACCTCCGAAAACAAAAGCGTCGGAAAGAGCGATTATTCTTCCGTCTCCGCTTGTAGAGGTACTTAGAGAGTACAGAGAGAAGGTCAAATCGGTTTGGTTATTCCCGTCGCCCGTCAAGAAAGAGGACGTACCGAGAGATCCAAGTGCTTGCCGAAAAAGGCTGTCATCGATGCTTGAAAAAGCAGGGTGTAAGCATGTGCCGTTTCACGCTCTCCGCCATACCTTCGCAACGCAGATGCTTCGCTACGGGATGGATGTCAAAACCTTGGCGAGTACCATCGGACACGAATCCGTAGAAACTACGCTCAACATATATTCACATGCTACCGACGAAGGTATGCGTCAGGCAGCAGAGCGTATAGACAGAGCCATGGGAGTAATCACAGGCGTTAAAAGCGAAAATAATGGCACAAACGCCACGGCAGAGCAAACACCCGACGGCAAACCGCAAAAGCCACCGCGAGAGAAATTTGAGCCGACAAAGGGCAAATACAG